>JABDQK010000126.1 GCA_013042255.1 Flavobacteriaceae bacterium
CTGTCATTTTTGGTGATGGTGCCGGTGCGGCAATACTAACGAGGGAAGAGGACCCAAAAAAGGGTATTCTTTCTACTCACCTTCACTCTGAAGGACAGCACGCCGAAGAGCTCTCTTTACTAGCACCGGGAATTGGACATCGGTGGGTAACTGATATCCTGGAAGACAATGATCCTGATGATGTTTCTTATTATCCCTATATGAACGGACAGTTTGTCTTTAAAAATGCTGTTGTTCGCTTTTCAGAGGTGATCAAGGAAGGTTTAAAAAAGAATAATCTGAAGGTAGATGAAATAGATATGCTTATCCCTCACCAGGCCAATCTTCGCATTTCACAGTTTATCCAGAGAAAATTCGGCCTCTCAGATGATCAGGTTTATAATAACATCATGAAATACGGTAATACAACTGCTGCATCCATTCCTATTGCGCTTACGGAGGCCTGGGAAAAGGGAAAAATAAAGGAAGGCGACCTGGTGGTGCTGGCAGCATTTGGCAGCGGATTTACATGGGGAAGTGTTATCATCAGATGGTAGTCTGAAATACCATTAAGCCATGGGGAGACAATTTAAATCAATAAGCTCTGCTCAACGGGAATTTATCGCGTCACAAGCAGTATTCTTTGTGTCTACCGCACCCAGGGAAGGTCATATAAATCTGTCTCCAAAAGGGATTGATACTTTCAGGATATTAAGTGAGAACAAAGTGGTATGGCTGAATCTCACGGGAAGTGGTAATGAAACTGCTGCACATGTGGTGGAATCCAATCGTATGACCATTATGTTTTGTGCCTTCCAAGGCGCGCCTAAAATTCTCCGCTTATACGGCAAAGCTTCGGTCTTTCATTCCGGGGATCCTCAGTTTGATAAGATGAAAGTATTATTTCCCGATATCCCCGGATCACGACAAATCTTTGAAATGGACGTAGAACTTGTTCAGTCCTCCTGCGGTATGGGAGTACCTTTAATGGAATACAAAGGACAGCGGGAGGAGTTGCTCGACTGGGCGAAACAACTCGGAGAGCAGGGATTGCAGGAATACAGAAAAAAGAAAAATACCCTTAGTTTAGATGGGAGACCAACGGGTTTACCCGATCATAATTAGATAAGCCCGACACTAATGCCGGGCTTATCCCCAGATTTTGAGGTTGGGACGAATCAACCCGGCGCCCAACATACAGAATCTCAGGTTTACTTAAAGAATTCCCCCACTGCCTTGTTTTGTATTGTTGTCCCTTTGCTTTCTCTTTGAGGCACTGTTTTTACCACTTCCAAAGCGGTAGGAAATTCCGGCATAAACATTCTGACTCTCCCAATTGAAAGAACCATTTTGTAAAAAAGGCCTTTCCCCGTCGAATGCAAAGCGCATGGTATTAAAAATGTCATTGAAATTAAGGCTCAGCGTACCTTTCCCCTGGGCAAATCCGTAACGTGCTCCAAAATTCACAAAGTACATAGGTTTAACCGTGAACTGTATATTTTGGTTCTGGCCTCGATAAAATCCAAAAAGCTGTAATGTGAGTTGCTTTGTTAGCGTAAAGCTATTATTAAATCTCAGGTTCCAGGCCACATTTTCAACTTCTACATTTTCGGTAATAATATCATTGAGAGTGGCTTCGGAATTCGACTCCAGGAGACTTTCTGTTATTCCTCGCTGTGTCTGTGAATACAGGTCAAAACTCCCATTTATATTCCACCATTTTACCGGTTTATAGTTTGAAGAAACTTCTATGCCATAGGCTGAAGTATTATCGAAATTGTCGAAGGTCAGAATTAATTTATTCAGATCGAGCCGATCTACATAAACTGCCCTGTTTATTTCGTCCCTGATGGTCCTGTAAAAAATACCTGAGGTAATACTGCCGTTTTTTAATCTTCTGGTATAATTCAATTCGAGGGAGGAAGTGAATTGTGGTACAAGACTCGGATTACCAAAGGAAGAAATCAAGGGAGTAGCCCATTCCCGGATGGGATTGACTTGTGTAAGTCCTGGTCGGTCTACCCGCCTGCTGCTGCTCAATTGAAGCTGATCTTTTTCATTAGGCGTATAAGTCAGGAACACTGAAGGGTAGAGCTGGGTATATTTATCGTCGAATGCTCTTATATTATTGGTGTCTGCCTTTACGGTTACATCTTCAACTCTGAGCCCTAACTGATAAGACCATTTGCTGTAATTCTGCCCGAAGGTGGCATAAGCTGAATAAATATCCATCCCGTATACAAAATCTGTTGAAGGGGTTGGTCTTAATTCTCCACTGGCATTGAAAGTAAGGCCTGTAGAGCTGTAATCTACCTGGGTTTCAAAATTTCGGGATTCAAGGCCTGCTTCAATTTTCGTTATAGAATCGAGAGGATTTACGTAATCCAGGTTTACGATCGTTTGTGTTCTGCGGGTATCTACAAAGTCCATATAGTTTGGAATGGAAGAATTGCCGCTGATTATAAAGTCTGATTCTTCATCATCCTCAAATCGATTGTGGTCGATTTCAAGCTCAATATTATGCCCCTCTTTTTCGAAATCAAGCTTGTAGTCAAAATTGTATTGTTCACTTAAATTGTCGTTGTCCGGGGCGAATACCTGACTGTTATTTAAGTTTGGGTTTTCGTAGTAAACAACATTAGTGAGTCCCCGTCCTTCCCCATTAAAGATATTCTGGTTAGTAAAAAATGACAGCGTGTTCTTCTCATTGAGATAGAAGTCCAATCCCACCTTAAACAAATACGATTTGTTGTTGTTTGTAAAATCAAAGAATTGTTCTGAATTTTCTACAACACGGAAGACATGTCCGTCATTCACATACTTGGCAATGTTCGTACCGGCATTGGCATAAAGGTTAAATTTCCCATTTCGATAATTCAGGTCTAGGGAGGAATTGAATTTGGCCTCAATGCCAACGGTAAGGCCAGTGTTGAGATTGCCATTGAACCCTATATTTGCGTTTTTATGAAGGATGATATTGATTATACCACTCATACCTTCAGGATTATACTTGGCTGATGGGTTGGTAATAAGTTCAATCGACTTGATAGAAGAGGATGGGATTTGTCTCAGGAGTTGTGCAACAGGAACATTAGACAATTTTCCGTCTACCATGACCCTTACATTAGAGTTTCCCCTAAGGCTTAGTTCACCTGTTTGCTGATCAATGTTTACCGAGGGAATATTATTCATAATGTCGGAAGCGGTTGCACCGGCGGTAGTCAGGTCTTTACCTACGTTTACAACTTTTCTGTCAATTCGTTGCTCAATAGTAGTCCTGTCGGCTACAACTTCTACCTCAGAAAGGTTTTCTGCTTCTTCTGTAATGGCGATCGTTCCCAGTTCAAGCTTTCGGTGTCCTTTGTCTAAGATTATTTTCTGGACGTGAGTTTTGTATCCAATGAACTGTACCTCTATGATAAATTCCCCATCGGGTAATTTTTCGATATAAAAAGATCCGTCTTCGGAAGTAATTCCCCCTTTTACCGTTGCCTGGTCCAGGGTTTTAACAATGATGGTGGCATAAGCAACGGGTTGCTGCAAGTCCTGATCCACTACTTTTCCCAGAATGGATCCTTCCTTTAAATCGGATAAATTGGTATCGCCATAGGCCAAATGAATTGTACAGACCATTGTAGCCAGAAACACTCTTAATTTTCTCATGACTTTTTTGATTGATTGATTGATGATGATTACTTAAAAGACGCCAGTAATACAATAATGTTACCCGGAAAAAATGTTTTAACACTATTATTTTTAGCTTTGGATGATTATTGGTGATGAATTCGTCGGAGTATGAAAAAACAAAACCCCGGTTTGGACACCGGGGTTTCTATCATTGTTATGCTGCACTAAACACTAACCATTAACTTTAAAAATACAGCGTCGCAATGAATTTTGTATATGTAAAAGACGAGTGCCTAATCGATACGTTACAGTTCTTAACACACTTTAACACCAGGTCCATCAGATGAAGAAAACTTTGGTATTCGGAGCATCACTCAAACCATATCGCTACAGCCATGTAGCCATAAAAAGGCTGGTGGAGGCTTCGGAAGAAGTAATGGGTTTTGGCTTAAGGGAAGGGACAGTAGCAGGGGTCCAAATCAGGACGTCTTGTGATGGTTTTAAGGAAGTAGACACCGTTACCCTTTATATGAACCCCAAAAGGCAGCGGCAATTTTATCAGACTATTATCGACCTGAATCCCAGGCGTGTCATCTTTAATCCGGGTACAGAAAACCGGGAGTTTTATCAACTTCTCAGGGAAGCTGGTATAGAGGTGGAAGTAGCATGTACTCTTGTGCTATTGTCAATGGGGCAATACAACTAAGGCTTAGATTCGTTTGCGGATCATCCACAAACCGAGGAATGTAATGAGGCCGTTAAAAGGCAGGAGCTCATAACCTATTTCATATCCTCCCAGATAGTCTGCAGGGAGGTAGGAAAGTCCCATAACTATAAAGACGCAGGATAGAGCAACAACCCACACCAGTCTGTCCATAATTTGGTATTTCGTAAAAATGCCGAATGCAAACAGGCCCAGCAAAGGTCCGTAAGTAAAAGTGGCCACGGTGAGGAGTCCGTCTATAACATTCCGATCAAGTACGTATTTGAAACTGATCACCACCAGAATTAAGAGCAGACTCATTCCCACATGAACTTTTTTACGAAGTCGTTTTTGTTGGGATACTTCCCTTTTCTCAATCCCCAGAAAATCTACGCAAAATGATGTGGTCAGAGAAGTGAGTGCACTATCGGCACTACTGTAGGCCGCGGCGATAAGTCCCAGAATAAAGGTGGTGGCTACAACCATTCCCAAGCCGCTATTGAGGGCGATCTCCGGGAAAAGAAGGTCAGATTTTGGTTCTCCGTCCATCAGGGGAAGAGCAACATCAAATCGTTCAGCATAAATAAAGAGCAGGGCACCCAGGAGAAGAAAAACAAGATTTACAACGATAAGGATCAGGCTAAAGGAAACCATATTTTTCTGTGCATCACCGAGATTTTTACAAGTGAGGTTTTTTTGCATCATATCCTGGTCCAGGCCTGTCATACAAATAGTAATAAACATCCCACCGAGGAATGATTTTACAAAATGATTTTTCTGAAAGAAGTCGTCTGTAAAGAAAACCTTGCTGTATTCTTTTAACTCCTCCGACTCTAAAAATTCAACAAAACCCCAGCCTAGTTTCTCATTGATGAAATAGATCGACAGGCCTACGGATAAGAGCATGAAAAGTGTTTGCAGGGTATCGGTCCAAACAATCGTCTTGATTCCTCCCCTGAAGGTATAGATCCAGATCAATAAGATAGAAAGGACTACCGTAAGTTCAAAAGGTATATTCCAGGCGTCAAAGACAAATTGTTGTAATACAATTGCAACCAGAAAAAGCCGGAAGGAAGCACCCAACACCCTTGAGATAAAGAAAGAAATGGCACCAACCTTGTAGCTTACAATACCAAAACGACCTTGCAGATACTCGTAAATAGAGGTTACGTTGAGGCGATAGTAAATAGGCAGGAGGATGTATGCAATGACAAAATAGCCCACCAGGTAACCAAAGACCACCTGCATATAGCTGAATTCTGATGACGCTACCCAGCCCGGAACCGAGATAAATGTAACGCCTGAGAGTGAAGCCCCTATCATGCCAAAGGCAACTACAAACCAGGGAGATTTCTTGCCTGCTTTGAAAAAATCGGCATTGGAATCATTGCGTCCGGTAAGGTAGGAAATCAGGATCAGAACCAGGAAATAGGCCCCGATCAGCAGCAGAATATGGGTGGCTGTCATTCAAATTAATTTCACGTGCAAAGTACAAAAAGTAAAAATAGTACGTAATTTTGCCGGTATGGAATTTTCTTCTAAACTTCTTGAAAATGCCGTTTATGAAATGTCTCAATTGCCGGGTGTTGGAAAGCGTACGGCACTGCGGTTGGTTTTGCACCTGCTGAAACAACCCCAGGGACAGACTGAGAGATTGGCCAAATCGCTGGAAAGCCTTCGGAAGGAAATAAAATTTTGCAGTAACTGCCATAATATATCCGATGTGGCTCTTTGCGAAATTTGCGCCAACCCTAAAAGAGATCAGAGTCTGGTTTGTGTGGTGGAAGATATCCGGGACGTGATGGCGATTGAAAATACAAGTCAGTATAACGGATTATATCACGTACTGGGAGGCAAGATCTCCCCTATGGAAGGAATAGGCCCCCAGGATCTTAGTATACAATCTCTGGTGGAAAAAGTGAAAAGCGGAGTGGTGCGTGAGCTGATTTTTGCCATGAGCTCAACGATGGAAGGAGACACCACTAACTTTTATATTTACAAGCAAATACAGGACCAAGAGCTTACAACCTCAACCATAGCAAGAGGTATTGCCGTGGGAGATGAATTGGAATTTGCTGATGAAATTACTCTGGGCAGAAGTATTGTGCAACGAATCCCATTCGAAACTTCCTTGAAGGCGAATGGCTAAGGAATATCGAAAACTTAATAAATAGAGCAAAATTTTAGTATTTTTGCAAAAATATCATACTAAACAAGTCCCTTTATAAGAATATGTCAAAATTCGAATTAAAACTTCCACAAATGGGGGAAAGTGTAGCGGAAGCTACCCTTACTACATGGCTCAAAGAAGTCGGCGACACCATAGAAATGGATGAGGCCGTATTTGAAATCGCTACAGATAAGGTAGACTCTGAAGTGCCCAGCGAGGTGGAAGGAGTACTGACGGAAAAGCTGTTTGAGGTAGACGACGTAATAAAAGTAGGGCAGACCGTTGCAATTATTGAAATCGAGGGTGATTCTGCACCGGATACCTCTCCGGACATGGAAATAAAAGAAGAGGAAGAAGCTGTGCCCGAAGAAGTAACTGCAGCCGTTGAACAACCGTTGATACAGGCTAAAGAAACGGTGACTGCGCCAGCAGCAGACTATTCTTCTTCAGAACGATTCTATTCCCCCCTTGTAAAGAATATTGCCAAACAGGAATCCATCTCCCTTGAGGAGCTAGATTCCATAGAGGGTTCCGGCCTTGAAGGTCGAGTAACAAAAAACGATATCCTTGCATATATTGAAGAGAGGAAAAATGAGGATGAGGGGAAAACCAGGGTTGTTGAACAACCGATAGAACCTAAGGCCGAGGCTAAAATTGAAGCGCCCAAAACGGCCGATGTACCTCATAAGGTAAGTACGGCCCAGGCGAGTGGAGCTGATGAAGTAATTCCTATGACGCGTATGGGAAAACTCATCGCTCAGCATATGACCGACAGTATTTCAACTTCTGCTCATGTTCAAAGCTTTATTGAGGTTGATGTCACCAAGGTTGTAAACTGGCGTAACAAAGTAAAAGAGTCCTTTGAAAAACGTGAAGGGGAGAAACTGACCTTTACTCCGATATTTATGGAAGCCGTGGCCAAAGCCCTTAAAAAGTTTCCCATGGTCAACATATCGGTTAGCGGGGATAACGTGATCAAAAAGAAAAATATCAATATTGGAATGGCGGCAGCCCTTCCCGATGGAAATCTGATTGTACCGGTCATAAAAAATGCCGATCAGCTCAACCTGGTTGGTATGGCCAAGGTAGTGAACGATCTTGCCAACAGGTCCAGGACGAATAACCTAAAACCCGACGAGATCAAAGACGGGACCTACACCGTGACCAATGTGGGAACTTTTGGCAGTGTCTTCGGCACCCCAATTATTAATCAGCCCCAGGTAGGCATATTGGCCTTAGGCGCTATCCGCAAAGTTCCTGCAGTTATTGAGACGTCGGAAGGCGATTTTATTGGTATCAGAAGTAAAATGTTCCTCTCCCACAGCTATGATCACAGAGTGGTGAACGGGGCACTGGGAGGTATGTTTGTCAAAGCCGTGGCAGATTATCTGGAAGATTGGGATACTGAACGGGAAATCTGATTTTTCCCGTAAGGGTAATAAGAATCTGCAACACGCAAAATCAAGGAAATGAATTTAAACCTCAGCAAACCTATTTGCTTTTTTGACCTCGAAACCACGGGAACCAATGTAGCAAAGGACAGAATAGTAGAGATATCCATCCTAAAAGTCAGTCCAAACGGGGAGAAAGAACAGCGTACCTGGCTTGTGAACCCGGAATGTAAAATTCCTGAAAACGTAGTCGCCATTCATGGTATTTCTAATGAAATGGTGGCGAACGAGCCCACTTTTGCCGAGTTATCCAAGGAAATCTATCAGTTTATTAAGGACAGTGATCTGGCCGGTTTTAATTCAGATCGCTTTGATATTCCACTGCTGGCAGAAGAGATGTTACGGGCCGGTGTTGATTTTGACATGAAAAACATGGTCTCTGTTGATGTTCAGACGATTTTTCACAAAATGGAACAGCGGACACTCTCTGCTGCCTATAAATTCTATTGTGATAAGGAATTAGTCGGAGCTCATGGGGCAAAGGCTGATACCGAGGCTACTTACGAGGTTCTCCTGGCTCAGTTAGATCGCTACCCCGATCTGGAGAATAATATTAAAAAACTGGCAGATTTTTCGACCTATCGCCAGAATGCAGATTTTGCTGGGTTTATTGGATTTGACGAGGATGAGGAGGAAATTTTCACCTTTGGAAAACACAAGGGAAAGAAGGTGAGTGTGGTATTGGAAGAAGAGCCGGGTTACTTTGGTTGGATCCTGAATGCAGATTTTCCCCTCTATACCAAAAAGGTACTCACTCAGATCAAACTAAGGAAACTTAATAATAAACTACAGTAGGCAGAAAGATGAAGCTTATTTGCATCGGACGAAATTACGCTGATCACATTAAAGAATTATCTAATGAACGACCGGCTGATCCGGTGGTTTTCATAAAGCCCGACTCGGCTGTTTTACCAAAAGAACAGGCATTTTATATCCCGGAATTTACCAAGGATGTTCACTATGAAGTTGAGGTCCTGGTGAAAATCAAAAAAGTTGGTAAACATATTGACACCCGATTTGCCCATAAATACTACGACGAGATCGGTCTGGGGATCGATTTTACTGCCCGCGATCTGCAGGCTAAACTCAAAGAAAAAGGCCTGCCATGGGAAAAAGCCAAGGGCTTTGATGGTGCTGCGGTAATTGGTAAATGGTTGCCTAAAAACCAGTTTGAGGATTTGGAACAGCTGAATTTCGACCTGTCAAAAAACGGGGAAGTGGTGCAGCAGGGAAATACGTCAGATATGTTGTGGTCGGTTGATGAACTCATCAGCTATACTTCTCATTATTTTACTTTAAAAAAGGGCGATATTATCTTCTC
Organism: Flavobacteriaceae bacterium; assembly: GCA_013042255.1. Classification (GTDB taxonomy): domain Bacteria; phylum Bacteroidota; class Bacteroidia; order Flavobacteriales; family Flavobacteriaceae; genus Muriicola. Next base: position 9,252 of record JABDQK010000126.1, read on the forward strand.
GGGCACACCTGCAGGTGTTGGCAAAGTAAGTCCAAATGATTACCTTTCCGGCAAATTGGAGGGCACGGAAATGTTTCGCATAAATATAAAGTAGATGATCTATAGTCTGGATAAATTAAATGAGATGGCAGATGGGGACAATGATTTTGTCTTGTCTGTAATTACGGTTTTCCTCGAGGAGGTGCCTCAGGATCTTGAGGATCTGGAAAAAGCCTTGGATAAAGGGGACTATGAGAATGTCTATAAGTTAGCCCATAAAATAAAACCCAATGTGGATATACTTGGGATGGAGCAAACCCGGGCCATAGCACTGGAAATAGAAACCCTGGGGAAGGATGAGAAAAATAAAGATCTCATTGAAGAAAAATTTCCCGCTTTAAAGAAAGATATTCATCAGGTTATTGGCGAGTTGCGCAAAGATTTTGAGGTATAATGCTTGCTGAAATAATTACCATTGGCGATGAAATCCTGATCGGTCAGATCGTCGACACCAATTCTGCTTACATTGCTACCGAGTTCAATAAATTCGGTATTTCGGTCTACCAGATTACTTCTGTACAAGACGAGAAAGAACATATCCTTAAGGCCCTTGAGGAAGCCTCGGGCAGGGCCCAGCTAATTATCTTAACTGGGGGTCTGGGGCCTACAAAAGACGATATTACTAAACACACCCTTTGTGAATACTTTAATGATAAAATGGTCCTCAACGAGGAAGTACTTAAGCATATAGAGTATTTATTTAAAACATACATCTCTACCCCCATTTCTGAGGTTAACCGAAAACAGGCATATCTTCCTTCCCGTGCGGAGGTGCTGCATAACAAGTACGGTACTGCGCCAGGGATGTGGATTGAAGATAAGGACAAGATTTTCGTATCCCTCCCCGGAGTTCCATATGAAATGAAAGAATTAATGTCAAAATATGTGCTGCCCAGGATCGCGGAAAAATACAATACTCCGTTTATTCTACATAAGACCCTGATGACATACGGGTTAGGGGAGAGTGCGATTGCTGAACGTATTGCCGATATTGAAGATAATTTACCTTCTTACATTAAACTTGCCTATTTACCCAATCTGGGAAAAGTGCGCCTTCGTCTTACCGCCAAAGGACCGGATAAAAAGGTGCTGGAAGAAGGAGTTAAGGAAGTTACCACGAGGATCTATGATACCATAGGGGAACTTATTTCAGGAGAAGAAGAGGAGGGCGTCCTGGAGGCTGTGGTGGGGAAATTACTGCTATCAAAAAATAAGACCATAGCAACCGCCGAGAGTTTTACCGGAGGGAAGATTGCTGAACAGATCACTGCCATTCCCGGCGCATCGGGATATTTTGTGGGGGGAGTTGTAGGCTACGCTACCAGAACAAAGATCGACATACTCAAGGTGCCGGAAGTACTTATAGAAAAACATTCGGTTGTTAGTGCAGAGGTAGCTTCCGTGATGGCTGAGAACATTCGTTCCCTAATGAATTCAGATTTCGGGATCGCTACTACAGGAAATGCCGGACCAACCAAAGGCGATTCAGATGCTCCTATTGGTACAATATATATCGCCATATCCAGTGATAAGGGTACACGGGTAGAACATTTTTCAATGGGAAACCACCGCGTGAGGATCGTACAGAAAGGGGTTCATAAAGCCCTGGAAATGTTGCAGGAAGAAATTTTAAAATTCTGAAAAAGATTTTTGCTCTTCCGTGAAAATGACGTAAATTTGCATCCTGTTTTAAACAATGTAAAGTAGAGCACCATGTCTAAAGTTTGCGAAATTACCGGGAAGAGGGCGATGTTCGGAAATAATGTATCGTTTTCGATCAATAAAACCAGAAGGAGATTTGACGTGAATCTTTCCAAGAAGAGATTCTATATTCCTGAAGAAGATCGCTGGATCACCTTAAAAGTATCGGCAAGAGCTCTTAAAAGCATTCACAAAAAAGGAATTTCTGCCGTTTTAAAAGAAGCGCGTCAGAACGGAATATTAAAGTAAGCCAATAAATTAGCATACCATGGCAAAAAAAGGAAATAGGGTTCAGGTGATCCTGGAATGTACAGAGCATAAAGAATCCGGAATGCCCGGAACTTCCAGGTATATCACTACCAAGAATAAGAAGAATACTCCGGACCGCCTGGAGATCAAGAAATTCAACCCCATTCTGAAAAGAATGACAGTTCATAAAGAGATAAAGTAAGAAGACATGGCAAAGAAGACCGTAGCAACCCTTCAGGGAAAATCAAAGAGATTGACCAAAGCGATAAAAATGGTGAAGTCGCCTAAAAGTGGCGCCTATACTTTCGTTGAGTCTGTAATGCCACCTGAGATGGTGAACGAATGGCTGACTAAATAATAGTAAGCTCTTATAAACGAAATAAGCCGCTCTCTCAGGATAGCGGCTTTTTTATTTCTTATATTTGAAACCGCCATAGAATAGCCGTCGTATGAGTATTTTTAAAAAAATATTTTCTTCCGAAAAAAAGGAAAGCCTCGACAAAGGACTGGAAAAAACCAAAACCAGTTTCTTTTCCAAATTGGGGAAAGCCGTTGCCGGGAAGTCGAAAGTTGATGATGAAGTTCTCGATAACCTGGAAGAGGTATTGGTTACTTCTGACGTAGGTGTAAATACCACCCTTAAGATCATTGAACGAATTGAGGAGCGGGTTGCAGCCGACAAGTATCTGGGGACCGAAGAGCTGAATTTAATTTTAAGGGAAGAAATCGCCGGCTTACTCTCCGAAACGCATACTGGCGAGGATACTGATTTTGTACTGCCCGCTGATAAGAAACCGTATGTGATAATGGTAGTAGGAGTAAACGGAGTAGGTAAGACCACCACTATTGGGAAGCTGGCTTATCAGTTTAAGAAGAAGGGGCATTCAGTGGTCCTGGGTGCTGCAGATACCTTCAGGGCAGCTGCCATAGATCAGCTTCAGGTTTGGGCCGATCGGGTTGAAGTTCCTATAGTTAAACAAAAAATGGGAAGTGACCCTGCTTCAGTGGCTTTTGATACCCTGAATGCTGCCAAAGCAAAAGAGGCTGATGTAGTACTTATTGATACTGCCGGACGCCTTCACAACAAGGTGAATCTGATGAACGAACTAAGCAAGGTAAAGCGCGTGATGCAGAAGGTGGTACCCGATGCACCCCACGAGGTATTACTCGTCCTGGACGGATCAACGGGGCAAAATGCCTTTGAACAGGCAAAGCAATTCACCAAAGCTACGGAGGTTAGTTCCCTGGCCGTAACAAAACTCGATGGTACCGCTAAAGGCGGTGTGGTAATCGGAATCTCAGACCAATTTCAAATCCCGGTGAAATACATCGGTGTTGGAGAAAGGATTGAAGATCTGCAGGTATTCAATAAATTCGAATTTGTAGACTCATTTTTCAGTTGAAAATCTTCGCCAGCACAGGAATTTTCTTTTTACTTCTCTGGTCATTCCCGGCGGGGGCTCAAATAAATCATCCGAAAGCAAGTCCGTTTGCCACAGTCCGTCAGGATATTGGCTTGTCTACTGTTACCGTAGATTATTCAAGACCGGCCGTTAAGGGACGTGAACTTTTTGGAGGGCTGGTACCCTTCGGGCGAATCTGGCGCGTGGGAGCCAATGAATCTACCAAGTTCACAACAACTTCTGAACTTGAGATACTTGGCAATACTTTAGCACAGGGGACCTATGCCCTTTATGCGTTTCCTGAGAAAGATGCCTGGGAGGTGGTCTTTCATAAGAACACTGCGCACTGGGGAGATGGACGAACAGCTTACAATCCTGCTGAAGATGCATTCAGGATAAAAGTTACACCTAAGAGTACAGACACCTGGCAGGAAAATTTTCTGATCTCTTTTGATTCCATCAGTCATAATGGAGCGCTTATGCAATGGAAATGGGGACATACCTCCATAGCTATTCCCATCACTGTCAATACCCGGGAAATAATGCTTGAGGCTATAGAAGAGCAACTCAGACAATCTCCAACTGCTCAGACGTATTACGAGGCTGCACGTTACCTGCAGGAAGAGG
>JABDQK010000134.1 GCA_013042255.1 Flavobacteriaceae bacterium
GCACCTCCGGCATTCGACTGGAAGATGGCCATTAAAACACCTGCAGAAGTTACACCTGCCAATAGTCCGCCAAGCATTTCAGCACCCCCTATAAAACCTATAGCTACAGGAACTGCAATTGCTAAAAGTCCGGGTAGTACCATTTCTTTAATAGAGGCTTTGGTAGAAATATCAACACATTTGTCATATTCTGCATATCCATCTGCAGCATCAAAAATAGCCCGGTCAGCCTCAGAAGCTTTAGACATATCTGAATCGTACTTTCGCATCACCTCGAGGGCCGCTTTTAATTGAGGGATATCCCTGAACTGACGACGAACTTCCTCAATCATGGCCATCGCTGCACGTCCTACTGCATTCATAGACAAGGCTGAGAAGACAAATGGCAACATGGCTCCAACTAATAAGCCAGCCATAATATCAGGTCTGGAAACATCAATAGTGTTTACGTTTGCTACCTTCATAAAGGCTGCAAATAGGGCCAATGCTGTTAAAGCTGCAGAGGCAATCGCAAATCCTTTTCCAATAGCGGCTGTGGTATTTCCAACAGCATCTAATTTATCGGTACGTTCACGAACTTCTCCGGGTAATTCTGCCATTTCAGCAATACCTCCGGCATTGTCTGAAATTGGTCCGTAGGCATCAACTGCCAGCTGAATTCCAGTATTTGCAAGCATCCCAACGGCTGCAATAGCGATTCCGTATAATCCTGCAAAATAATGCGAAACCAAAATGGCTCCAGCAATCAGTAAAATCGGAACTGCGGTAGACATCATCCCAACTCCTAATCCGGAAATAATGTTGGTTGCGGCACCAGTTTCAGATTGTCTTACAATAGCACTTACCGGTTTTGTTCCGGTTCCTGTGTAGTATTCGGTGATCTTCCCTACTCCCAATCCGGCCACTAAACCAGCAATGGTTGCAAGAAATACACCCCAGGCTCCAAATGGCAAGCCTTCAACTGTATCAGGGATCATGGCGTTGATAATAAAATAAGACGCAATGATCATTAAAACAGCCGATCCGATCTCTCCAATATTCAAGGCGGTTTGTGGATTTCCTCCTTCTTTCACTTTTACAAAGAATGTGCCTATGATAGACATTATGATTCCAACTGCTGCCAACACTAAAGGTAAATAGACAGCACCAAGACCATCAAACTCGGGGGTAAAGATATACGCTCCCAAAACCATTGTTCCGATGATTGAGCCCACATAGGATTCAAAAAGGTCGGCTCCCATCCCTGCAACATCCCCAACGTTATCTCCTACGTTATCGGCAATTGTAGCCGGATTTAACGGGTGATCTTCCGGGATCCCTGCTTCCACTTTTCCAACAAGGTCAGCACCAACATCTGCTGCTTTGGTATAAATTCCTCCTCCTACACGTGCAAAAAGGGCGATAGATGATGCCCCTAAAGAAAATCCGGATAATACATTTAATACTAATGAAACATTATCTGCGCCTGGCCAGATGTTCTGATAGATCATAAAGAGACCACTAAGACCCAATACTCCTAAACCAACTACTCCAAGTCCCATTACGGAACCTCCTGCAAATGCAACTTCCAAAGCTTTCCCCAGGGAAGTTCTAGCTGCCTGTGTTGTTCTTACGTTGGCTTTAGTTGCAACACGCATCCCTATAAATCCTGCCAGGGCTGAACAAATGGCACCTACACCAAAAGAGAGTGCCACCATTCCATTAGATCCAGCTTCGTTTTCACCTTTGAAATAGAGAAGTATAGCAACGGCAACAACAAAGATTGACAGTATTTTGTATTCTGCCTTAAGAAAAGACATGGCGCCATCTGCAATGTTTTTTGCAATTCTTGCCATTTTCTCGTCTCCTACTTCCTGTTTGGAGACCCACATGTTTTTAATAAAGACAAACAGCAAGGCTAGTACACCAAATGCTGGTAATAGGGTTACGATTAGTTCCATATTGATTTGTTATTTATCTGTTAAAACGGCTGCAAAAGTAGTAAAACCGATCTGAATATAAAAGCAA
>JABDQK010000136.1 GCA_013042255.1 Flavobacteriaceae bacterium
CCGATCCAGTTTCCCACAAAAATGGTATCCACCAGGATGTTCAGGGACATCACAAGAATACCTATGGAGGCAGGTACCGCCTGTTTGATCAGGAGTCTCCCGATTGATTCTGTACCCAAATCATCCGAAGAGACCTTTGCCATCAGACGGGAAGCAGATGTTTTGTTTGCCAGTCGCTGATCCAGGACGCCATCAGCTCAACCCAGTCGTCCCGTTCATTAAGACAGGGAATATGTTTGTAATGTTCCCCCCCGGCTTCTTCGAACTGTTCTTTGCCTTCCATAGCAATCTCCTCGAGGGTTTCCAGACAATCACTAACAAAGGCTGGTGTGATCACAGCCAGCTTCTTTTTTCCTTCTTTGGCCAATCGTTCGAATTCGAAATCAGTATAGGGTTTTAACCATGGGTCTCCTGCAAGGCGCGACTGGAAAGATGAGCTCACCTTTTCTTTCTCTAACCCAAGGGCCTCTATTACCAGATCTGTAGTTTTATAACATTGGTGTCGGTAACATGTATGGTGAGCCACTGAATTTATATTACAGCAACTTCCATCTATTTTGCAATGAAAACGTGTGGGATCCGACTTCCGGATGTGGCGTTCAGGGATACCGTGGTAGGAAAAAAGCACGTGATCGTATTCAAAATCCTTCAATCCTTCGGCTATACTCGCAGAAAGCACTTTAATATATTCGGGGTTGTGATAGAACGCCGGGAGTGTTGTGACCTTCATGGAAGGGAAATATTTTTGCTGATCTTCCAGAGTCTTCACTACCACAGTTTCGTAGGAAGACATAGCGTAATGTGGATATAAAGGCACAAGCAAAACCTCATCCACTCCTTGCTCGTCGAGTTCCTGCAGGGCATTTTTTATGCTCATCGATCCATATCGCATTCCAAGCGCTATGGGAAGGTCTGTATTCTTGCGTACTTTTTTTGTAAAACGTTCTGAAATTACAATAAGGGGGGAACCTTCCTCCCACCATATTTTCTTATAGGCTTTGGCCGACTTGCGGGGGCGGGTTTGTAAAATAATCCCTCTAACCAGTAGATTCCGCAATAGAAGCGGGACGTCTATAACCCGTTCATCCATAAGGAATTCGTCCAGATAGGGTTTAACATCCTTTGCTGTCGGACTGTCGGGTGATCCTAAATTTACTAATAGTACTCCTTTCAAAACACAATTTTTTTTATCCCCCAAAAATACTACATGTACCTCAACTGACCAGCGCCCGGGGCAATACTTTGCCTATGTTGAAATAGAGATTGCTAATTTTGTATGGTATTACCCCGAATGTTCCTTATTTTAATCCTGTCACTCAAAATCCATTCAAAATCTAATGCAAGAAGAATTTCTGAAAATCCCTTCCAACCAATCCCTTTTATACGTTTTTGGGGGCCTGCTATTGATGGTCCTCATCTACTTATTCACCATCATGGTGCTAAGGAAGATTGGCAAAGACCCCAATTACCTGCTTCCACCGGAAACAGTTAAAAAAATATCCCTGCCGTTGTTCTTAATCCTTCTGTCCTTTCTTATTCGAATGGGTTCATTGAGGGAATTATTGGGCCTGGAGGATTTTGGCGCCTGGTTTAGAAAGGTCAGTACCCTCCTCTTTATTGTTTCATTTACCTGGCTCCTGATAAGGATTATCAAATTGATCAAGCAATTGGTGATCAGGAATTACGATGTGCATTCTCCCAATAACCTCAAGGCGAGAAAAGTATATACCCAGTTCACCATTCTGGAACGCATTTTAATTTTTCTAATCATCATTATGGCCACCGGGGTTGCTCTGATGAGTTTTGAAGAAATTCGGGAGATCGGGATCAGTATTTTTGCTTCCGCAGGTGTTGCGGGTATAATCATTGGTTTTTCAGCACAAAAAATGATTGGAGCTATACTCGCCGGCATACAGATCGCCATCGCCCAGCCTATCAAAATAGATGACGTTGTAGTTGTAGAAGGTGAGTGGGGACGCATTGAACAGATTACCCTTACCTATGTTGTGGTGGCTATCTGGGATAAAAGACGACTGGTGCTTCCGACCACCTATTTTATTGAAAAACCATTCCAAAACTGGACAAAAACAACAGCCGATATTCTGGGTACGGTTTTTCTTTACACAGATTATAAAGTCCCCTTTGAAAAGTTACGGGAAGAACTCAAGCGTATCCTTGAGAATACAGATCTTTGGGACGGTAAAGTTCAGAATATTCAAGTGACCAATGCCACTGGCTCCCATGTGGAGGTACGAGCCCTGATGAGCGCCAAAGATTCTCCTACTGCATGGGACCTCAGGGTACTTGTAAGAGAAAAATTGATCACTTATTTACAAGAAAATTATCCTGAAAGTCTCCCACACTCACGGGTATTTTTAAAAGATGAAAGAAAAAAAGAATAAGGCCGAACTTGATCATCTTCCATTTTGACTATTCTAAACCCTTTTCGATGATGTCTACCGAGACACTTTTAGAGCAAAAGTTGCTTCATTCACATAAAAAAGAGATGATTGTCTTTTTGAAAAAGCATCCCGAATATTTTGATGAGGCTGTAGAACTAGCTATACAGAATAAGCAACCCTATTCATGGAGGGCGGCCTGGGTACTTTGGAGTTATATCTCGAAAAACGATATCAGAATAAAGAATCACATTCCTAAACTAATTAAAGCAATTAGAAATAAAGCAGACGGACACCAGAGAGAATTGCTGAAGATCCTTCTTGAAATGAATCTGAATGAAGAAGAGGAAGGATATTTATTTGATCTCTGTGTTACATTATGGGAGGATGTTGAAAAAAAACCATCGATCAGA
>JABDQK010000137.1 GCA_013042255.1 Flavobacteriaceae bacterium
GCCATCTATAACTTCCTCATACAGCATACCGTTGCAGTAACGTTACCACTAAAGGTTCGTAAATTGGTATATTATTCAGACAAAATTGAGGTGAACGACCTGTGGGATGAAGATAAATTTCACAAGAGTTTACAAACGGGAGATGATCTGGGTGAGCGTATGGCCAATGCCTTTAAGGCAGGATTTAAAGCCGGTTATAAACGTATCATCGTTATAGGGAGCGACTTGTACGACCTCAGTACCGATGATCTGAAACAGTCATTTGAACATTTAAGTACTCATGATTTCGTCCTGGGCCCTGCCGAAGATGGCGGATATTATTTATTGGGTATGACGCGCTTTGTTCCGGAACTATTCGAGGGGAAAAAATGGGGTACGCCCTCAGTGCTAAAAGACACCCTGGCAGATCTGAAGGACAAAAACTTTACCCTCATGCCTTTGAAAAACGATGTGGATGTACTGGAAGACATTGAAGATATTCCTGCCTTCCAGCCCTTTTTAAAAAATAAAATATGACACAAAAACAATTAAACGAATCTACTCAATACCTTCAAAGCAAGGGTTTCGACAATCCCGAAATTGGGATCGTACTCGGCACTGGTTTGGGGAAATTGGTGGATGAAATAGAAGATTCCCTGGTAGCACATTACCACAATATCCCTTTCTTTCCGCTGGCTACTGTTGAATTCCATTCGGGAAAACTGGTCTATGGAACCCTGGAAGGCAAAAAGGTGGTGGTGATGCAGGGAAGGTTTCATTTATATGAAGGCTATGAATTCTTTGATGTCACCTATCCTATCAGGGTAATGAGACAACTCGGCATCAAGAAACTTTTTATCTCCAATGCCGCAGGAGCGGTTAACCTGAATTTTAAAAAAGGAGATATCATGCTGGTGGAAGATCACTTAAACCTTCAGGGAGGTTCGCCCCTGGCGTTTAAAAATGTTGCAGAATTCGGAGACCGGTTTGTGGATATGAGTGAACCCTATGATCCGGAAATGAGAAAGAAAATAGAAAGTATCGCCCGGAAACTCGATATCTCATTACAAAAAGGAGTTTATGCGGCAGTCGTAGGACCTCAGCTTGAAACCAAGGCCGAATACCGTATGCTAAAAACTCTCGGGGCCGACGCCGTAGGGATGAGTACAGTACCTGAAGTAATTATTGCTAATCATTTACGACTACCTGTTATAGCAGTATCAGTTCTGACCGATGAATGCGACCCTGACAACTTAGCACCTGTAAATGTTGCCGAGATAATTGAAGTGGCCGGGAAAACTGAACCAAAAATGATTACTTTATTCACCGAACTAATAAAATTGTTATGAGTTATTTAGAGGCCACCAATGATCTTTACAAACAGGCTGCATTAACCCCGGATGTGGGATTGTGCTGTACAACCAACCCGGTATGGCAACTTCCAGGCTTGTCCATCCCGACTATCATGCAGGAAATGAATTACGGCTGTGGCAGTACCGTTTCGGCTTCAGATCTGGTAAATGACCCGAAAGTCCTTTATGTTGGTGTAGGCGGAGGAATGGAACTCCTTCAATTTGCTTATTTCTCAAGGCAAAAAGGTGGTGTTACCGGGGTGGATGTAGTGGATGAAATGCTTTCGGCTTGTAAAAGAAATTTTAAAATTGCTGAAGAGGAAAATCCCTGGTTTAGGAGTGAGTTCGTGAACCTGTTAAAAGGCGATGCCCTCAATTTGCCCATCGAAAGTGAAAGCATTGATGTGGCAGCACAAAATTGCCTGTTTAATATCTTTAAGCTTGAAGATTTGAAAAAAGCGGTTGCAGAAATGTACCGGGTTTTAAAGCCACATGGAAGACTTGTTATGAGTGATCCGGTATGCGAACAACCTATGAACGAAACCCTGCGTAACGACGACAGGCTCCGAGCTCTTTGCCTGAGTGGAAGTATTCCGATTAAGGACTATGTAAAAGTACTAACGGATGCCGGTTTTGGTACCATTGAGATACGGGCTCGAAAATCATACCGAATACTCTCCCCCAATCACTATCCCACCGAGGAATTAATCCATATTGAATCTATCGAAATAGCAGCCATTAAAGATCCTATGCCCGAAGATGGCCCATGTGTATTCTCTGGAAAAACGGCAATTTACTATGGGGGTGAGCCCTATCTCGACGACAAAAATGGTCATGTTTTACTGCAAAATCAGCCATTAGCTGTCTGTGATAAGACCGCTGCCGCACTAGAGGCCTTAAAAAAACCCATCCATATTAGTGAAAGCACCTGGCATTATGACGGGGGTGGATGCTGTTAAATAAGGAGAAATGAATATCACTTTATTTGTAATTTGGATAAGTACCCTCTTTGGCGCGCCTCAAGGTTCCATCACTTTTCAAGAAAGTGAGGGATTAGACCATTCGGCATGGACCGTATTGCTAAAGGAAAATGTCACGGAAGACGGTTTTGTAAACTATCCCGGGTTTATGAAAAGAAAAGCTGAGCTCGAAAATTATCTGAACTACCTGGGTAAAAATGAGCCGAGCGCAAGGCAGTCGAAGAATGAGAAACTGGCTTTTTATATCAACCTCTACAATGCGGCAACCGTTCATCTGATCCTGGAAAATTATCCATTAAAGAGCATTAAGGATATAGATAACCCCTGGGGTAAAAATCGCATTCGCCTCGGTAACGATATGGTTTCCCTCAGCAAGATTGAATTCGGGATTCTACGCAAGATGAACGAACCCCGTATACATTTCGCGATAAATTGCGCTTCTTATTCCTGTCCTAAACTGATGAATAAGGCATACACTTCTAAAGGTATGGAGCTGCAATTACAGCAGGCGACTATGAGTTTTATCAACGATAAGACAAAAAATCAAATTTCGAAGGAGGAATTAAATCTCTCGCCTATATTTAAATGGTACAGGGGAGATTTTATGCAGAAAAGAAGTCTGATCAGCTTTATTCAACCTTATACAACAATCGATCTTCAGGAAAATATAAAGTTGTCTTATCTTCCCTACGACTGGAGCCTGAATGAAAAAAAGTGAAATCCCAGACATAAGTATCGTAATCCCGGTGATCAATGAGGAAGACAACCTTTCAAGGCTGATTCCGTATTTGAAAACCGTAGCGGAGTCCCCTGAAAAAATCGAACTCATAGTTGTGGACGGGGGAAGTACAGATCGTTCGGTTGAGATCGCCACTTCCCTGGGCGCTGTTGTTGAGAATTCCCCTCAAGGAAGGGCATTCCAATTGAACAAGGGGGCCCGATTAGCAA
>JABDQK010000142.1 GCA_013042255.1 Flavobacteriaceae bacterium
CAGAGAAGGTTTGGGTGATAGAGGACAATGGAAATAAAGACAATATTTATGAAGTAAATACCGCAGGAGACCAACTTCGGGAATTTGAGGTTAAGAATGCAAAAAATAACGATTGGGAGGATCTGACTAAAGACAAGGCAGGAAATTTGTATATCGGTGATTTTGGCAACAATGAGAACGAAAGAAAGGATTTTGTAATCTATAAGATTCCCAGTCCCCTGGTAGAAAAAGGGGATAAGATAGAAGCAGAAGAGATACGCTTTTCTTATCCGGAACAAAAGAAATTTCCTCCAAAACCTGCTGATAGAAAATATGATACAGAAGCATTTTTCTATCTGGACAGCCTTTTGTACATCATAACCAAGGACAGAAGTAATCCATTTTCAGGAGAAGCACTTATTTATACGGTACCTGCAATTAAAGGGGATTATTCGGCCAGACTGGTGGGTTCGTTTTCAACCTGCAAGGATTATACTATTTGTCAAATAACATCTGCCGCCATTTCCCCGGACGGTAAAACCATTGTGCTTTTAGGATACGGTTCACTCTGGATAGTTCGCGATTTTAACTTACCCGATTTCTCCAAGGGAAAAGTTGAATTTATCGATCTTGGGGTAAGGACACAATTGGAAGCAATCTGTTTTAAGGATAATAACACCGTATATCTTTCGGATGAAGAAAACCACGTCACTGGGAGAAACCTTTATTCCTATACCCTTCCCCCTATTCAAAAAGTAGAAAGTAAGGGATACTAAAAGCCAAATCCCAGACCAAAGGTAAGCCTTGGCCCGTCTGAACTTTGAAACAGTGCTGTCCTGGCGGTAATAAAATTGGCCGCATTGAGGAATACACCTCCCCCATAAGAGGTATGCCATTGATCAGACTGTTCGCCCGGTAACCAGATTCTTCCATAATCAAATCCGCCGTAGAAGCCAAAAGTACTGGGCAATATCCCGGTTTTAAGATTAGTGAGTCTCACCCGGAGATCGGTATTCTGATAATAGGCGGTTTTCCCGGTAAATCTTTGATTTCTGAAACCCCTTAAACCATCGATGCCTCCTATAGCGGCACCCTGATAAAATTCATAGCCATCTCCCATATTGAAATGTGCCTTCCACTTGGAAGCCAGGACAAGCCATCCACTGGGAACCAGTTTGTGGTCTATGGAAAATGTAGGAGCAAAATAACCAAATCGCTGATTGGAATTAACTACACTTCTTTTATACCCCAACTCCAAGTGTAAGGACATGCCTAAGGTTGGAAAAGCGGAATTATCAACGTTCTCATACTCATACTCGGCCATAACCCCTAGGAACTCGTTGGAGGTTTCTTCCCCGTTGAGCTGATAAAAAGTATTGATAAACCTGTCATCAGTCTCCTCTACCGAGATCGCCTCGTAGGAAACCCCTGTTCTGAACTTTGCTCCTAAATGTCCCCTCCAAACGAGGGAGGGAACAAGGATCAGACTGCGTAATCGCACTCTGTTGTAATCCAATCCCAGGTCGTCATCAAGATTTAAACTTTCGTTTCCAAAACCAAAGAAGTTTATACTGTAGTTAGGAGAGGTAAATCTGCCCTGTATCTGAAAGTTCCATTTGTCTGTGATATTTGCAAATTCCCCTGAATAACCTAAGTCAAATCCACTAGTGGCAAAATAAAAAGATGCGTTCACCCTGTGTTGTTGTGTAAACGGGTTCTGCCTGAAGCCATTAAATACATAGAGGTCGCTAAATCCTATTTTAAAACCGTCATCGGGATTATATCCCAGGGTAGGTAGGAGTTGATTAGCATTTCCTTTAATTCTAAGAGGAAGGTAGGTGTTTACATTGTAATCATCCGTCTTACGAACCTTAGCACCCTCCGTGCTGTTGTAGGTGTTCTTTTTGGTTCGGTAATCGTAAATGAAAACATTATGGCCTTGTCTTACATCATAGATATCGTTATTCTGTCCGCCAATCAACCTTAATCTTATCCTACTTTTAGGGCCACCCTGAACGTCAAATCTGTCATCGTCATCAAGGCCGTAGATCCATACTTCGCGGGTGCTTTTGTCATAAAATGTTTTGTCAAAAAACATTTTTTCTTTCTCGCCATCAATTATTCGGTACCCTTTTACCTCTAATTCACCAGGTGCCGGGTAGCTAATGACGAACCAATCATCCTTGTCAGTTCCGGTAATAACCGTGTATTTGTTTACTATGGCGTAGTATTTTTTAGCGGTTTCCGCGATATGTGAAGCTCTGGATAACAGATTTCTTTTAATCTCTTCTATAGTCTCATCTCTGACTTCCTCAGGAAATGACATAAAGGCTTCATCAATAACCGAGGAAGTTAGATTACGTTTAATAAACTCGGCTTGTTCCAACCATTCTTCTTCAGTTGTCTCAGATAATAAAGCAAGATCCAGTATAAAGGTTCTGGGTGAGGAATTAAACCCTTCCACACTTCGTATTTCCTCATGGAATCCTTCCATAATCCGCATGCCCGGAATAATTCTTGTTGCGACACTCATCAAAGCCCCGTCGCCCATATCTGAAAATGCCTGATCCCGATCCCTGGGAAAAGGTTTATAAACTATTTTGTCGCTTTCTTTGTCTTTAAACTCAGCCCAACGCCACTGGTCTGTATGCCTATCCCAGTCGCCCAGGACCATATCGAACAGTCGTGCCCTGATATACAGGTCGGTATCCACGGAGTATTTTTCATCTTCCCTGAGATCCTCCATCATACTATCTGTACTCTTCAACTCATTGGCAAACCCAAAACTTTCCAGATTTCCATGGCCGTCTCCTGCGTGCTCCTCTATCATATAAAGTTCATCCCCAAAGGATATATTGAACTCTTCCAGAGCAGGTTGCTTGGGTACGTAATACAATACGGGATTCGTGTGTAACAAGCCGAGAGCATCGGAGAGTTTCCCAATTGTGAAGGGAGCATAGGGGTGTGCCCCGGTATAAAAATCGCTCAGGATAGATTCTATAAAAGTATCTTCAAATTCACCTACAATGTACTCTTCTTTAAAGGCCATTGATTGCAGATACAATTCTGCACTTTTTCGCAGGGCACGCATCACGTATTCCCTCCCACTTTTATGACGCAATCTCAGTGATTTCGACTGATGACCCCCTCCTTTTCTAACGGGTTTTAGTCCGCCAAATAGGGTGTCGAGATTTACTGTCGGTACTTCTACATTGGTGCCGTAATATCTGCGGTATCGATCTCCCCAAACCGCTTTGTAGAATCCGCTCTTTTCAACCTCTTCCTGCGTGTATACCGAAGCTTTAACAGTATCCGGAAATGATTCCGGATATTTCTCTTCATTTATATTCCTGAAAGGAGGCAATACATCTGTAACATAAAGCAGGCTTTCTTGAGTATCATCGTCCACCCCATAAAACCGAACATTGGAGGATCCATCTTTATATATATCCAGGATGGCATAACCCCGGTGCCCGGTAGAAAACTTACTCCCGTTTAGCAGCCTGGTATAGCCCTTTTTTGCTCCGGCTCCGCTCACAATCTGTGGTGTATTATCTTCAAGTATGTACTGCAAAGTGTGTTCGTGCCCTGAAGTGAGAATCACCCGATCTGAAAATTGTGCCATGGTGACCAACCGTTTCCTGAGCTCTGTATACCTGCTGTTTTGTAAATCTTCAATAGAGGCTCCGGTGGTTCGCCGTAAAATATTGATGACTGTCCCAATCCCTGGTAATGGCAATGACTCGTTAACAGGAAAAATATGTTTCTTAAACGCGTACAGGCCATTATGAGAACCGTAGGTAAACATGGGATGATGGGTTGCGATCAGGGTTGTGCGGGTACGGTTCTTCTTAATGATACTCTCCAGTTCCTCAAAGAAAGCTTCCCTGCTTTTTATATCACATCCGTCATTAATTGTAGGATGCCGATCCCAATTGGCCAGATACCACTCCGTGTCGATGGTAACCAGCAATAGGTCATCTGAAATTTCCTCTTCGTCTATTGGGCAACCGCCCTCCGGAAGAAAAACGTCTTTCTTGTCGATTTTCTTTTCTATATAATTCTCCTGTCTTTTCAGACCGATCAATCCTTCGTTATACCAGTCGTGATTCCCCGGGATAAAAATGGGTTGTCCTTTATACTCTTCCAGGGTGGCCAATTGTGCATCCAAATGATTCTTTGCTACTAAATAGGCTTCTGTAGAATCTTTTTTATCGGGCAATCCTGCCGGATAAATATTATCTCCCAGAAAAATAGCTGTGCTCTTTTTTGACGCCCTGCTCAACCGATCCCTGAATTTTTTTAGAACGGGGTTGAGATCTCCCATGGGAGAAAGTCCGGCATCCCCGATGAGATAAAACGTATGAGAAATTTCCTTGGTACTCGTGCTATCAGTCAGATCTGGAGGAGTATCGTACTTGGTTCGATACGTCGCGCAACCCGTAATAAACAACAGGAGGAAACACAATACCAATTGGTTACAAATACGCATAAGATTAGAGGTTAAAATTTTGTACTTTGGATTCGTTAATATAAAACATATGTCTGAGATAGTAGAAAAAAGCGAGGTTTATGTTACAGACCTCTTGACCAATAACTTAGATTCTAAATATTTATATCACAACCTGAGGCATACTCAGCGTGTAGTGGAGGCGGTGATGGAACTACTCGAAGCAACGGATTTAGAAAAGGAAGAGAAAGAGCAGATTATTCTGGCTGCCTGGTTTCACGACACCGGTTATACACAAGGTACTGATGATCATGAGGAAAATAGCTGCAAGTTTGCACGTGCGTTTTTAGAAAAACAGGAATACAATAGTACATCAATAGAGAGTGTATGTCAGTATATCATGGCTACCAAACAAGGGCACGAACCTGCCTCTCTCCCTGAAGAGATCATAAGAGATGCCGATACTTCGCATTTCAGGCAGAAAAGTTATTTGGCAACGTCCGAACTATTACGGGAAGAGCTTCGTTTATTAGGAATAGCAGAGTATTCCTCCGAAGAATGGAGACAAGCGAATATAAAAATGTTCAGGACCGATCATCGCTTTTATACTACTTATGCCAAAGAAAACTGGCAGGCGGGTAAAGACAAGAACATAAAGCGTCTGGTAAAGGAGAAAAAAGCACGTAAAAAACTGGCTAAAAAAGAAAAATTAAAGGCTCAGTTTAAGAATGAAAGTCCGGAAAGAGGGATACAGACTATGTTTCGGGTGACCATGAGAAATCACCTCAAGCTCAGTGACATAGCTGATACTAAGGCTAATATTTTATTGTCGGTAAATGCAATTATTATATCCCTGGTGCTTTCAAACCTGATTCCCAAACTAGACAATCCCTCTAATGATTACCTGATCTATCCCACGGGTATATTCCTCATATTTGCTATTGCTTCTATGGTTTTGTCCATATTGGCAACCAGACCTAACGTTACCAGGGGAGAATTTACCAAAGAAGATGTGGAGAACAAGGATGTAAATCTTCTGTTCTTCGGTAATTTCCATAAGATGAAACTTCCCGATTACGAATGGGCCATCCAGGAGCTCATCAAGGATAAGAAATACGTTTATTCATCCCTTACCAAGGATTTGTACTATCTGGGAGTGGTTTTAGATCGGAAATACAGTCTCTTAAGATGGACTTATACAATCTTTATGATCGGAATGATATTGTCTGTAATTGCGTTTTTTGTCGCCCTAAAATTTTATGGGCCAGAGAGGGTATTGAAGCTCCCTGAAGCTACCTCAGCTTTATTCTTTTAAAGCTTCCATCAGGTCCTGATAAGTATAGGTTTTCTGTGCTTCTTCCTGTTTATTATAAAGGATCTCCGCTCTGATAGCTTTTAATCCTGTTACCCCCTGAAGGCCTTCCAGTTCTACAATTTCAATATTATTGGTGAAGTACCCTTTAGATTTTAAAAACGATATATACCTGAGGTACTCCAGCTCATCCGACTTCTGGGAGTAGACAATAACGAGCTTTCCCTTTTCGGTAAGCCGCTGGTCTGTGCCTTTAATATAGGATTTGTCAATTCGCTTTTTAATGACCTCATATCTGGCGTTGTAGGTTCCGTCAACGTCAAAATGCTTTTCATCCATTCTAAAACGGATAGAGAGGGAAGTGTGGTAGACAAGGATCAGAGATGTAACATCGAGTTGAACAGGCAGATGAGGCTTAAGATTATAATAGGTGTTTTCCATTTCACACATCACCTGTAACTGCCACAAGCGAAGATTGTTGAGATAAAGGAAATCAAATTTTCTATCCTCGGTTATTTCATCTCCTATGTACAAATTATGCTCTACACCATCGGTTTTGTATCGCTCAAAATAATGAGGAAACATCTCCTGAGCACTTTTTTGAGCCTCATCAAGGATGGCTACCAACTGTCTGTTAGTCTCCATAATGGTAGTGTCATAATTTTTTCTGTGATCGTAATAAGTATCAGTAGATTCGTCTATCCTGGATTCGTAAGAGGTTATAATTTCTCTCAGATCCTTATGATTTTCTTTGAGATACCTGAATACAGGGTCAATTTCAGTCTTTACAAAATTGTAGATAGATTGTTCGGTGTTGGTTTGAAGGACCTCCTTTACTTCTTCCATATGCCTGTTTACCCTGAAAATAAGTTCTTCATATATGGGGAGGCCATTTTCCTTGAAGGCCGCATCAAGAATATTCCTTATTTCAGACAGCTGGATCATGAGATCGCGCTGTATGCTGCTATTACGTGCATTAGAAGATGCCGAAATATCAGTTTGTCCATAAAGGGGATATATATCGTTGAAAACGATTTCATTAAATGTCGGATCGTTACCTTTTAGCTCTTCATTGATAAAGCGTTTTGCTTCTTTCCTGAACTTCCAGTAAACGGCAGAATGAATTGTAGTACACTCTTTCTGGATGACTGCATCGATCAGGTTTTCCTGTTCGTTTTTCGATCTGACGACCGCAGAAACGATATAGGGCATCACGTCATCCAACTTACGTGCATTTACCCCGTTAAATTGATTTTTGACCTCAGACACAATCTCGAGAACTCCTAATAGTTCATTGTCCCGGGCAATAGGTGCAAATATGACACTTTTGATCCCCTGTTGCTGTAAATTCTTATAGGGTTGCATCCCTTTTGATTTGTCAAAATACTTCTCTACGTCAGGGACAATGAAATATGTATTTTGATTTAATAATTTTTCATAGGATTGTTTGCAAAGTGCCTCATTACATATCTCAAAATCACTTTCATTAAGAAGGTAACTGTGCATGTCTTTGCCAAATACTCTTTCAAACTGATCGTCTTCACGACTGTAAGCAGAGAATCCTACTTTTAAATCCTTCAATTTGAAAAAGGATTTAAAGGTTTCCTGTAGGTCAGACATAAATGTGTCACTTCCCCTTTTATTTGCAGAAATCAATTTTGATTTGATCTCAGATATTGCCTGTTCAGCAGTTGCATCGAACATATTGGCAATAACAAATCCTTTGGAAATAAAACTATTGGGTGGAATCTTTTCCTTCCACAATTTCAGATCATTTGGATGCTCTAGTAGTTCGTCTATATCCCGCTGTTTGAGGTCTTTAGCAAGTTCTGTTGGATAGAGTTCAATAAAATCAGCATTGTACAGCACCCTGTAATAATGCATTACACCTTCGGCATTGGGTATCTTATAGAAATATGGCCTGTGAAAATCCAGTTTGTAGCCGTAATGGAATTTTAAGATTACAACACAATTCATGATGTAATCCAAACTCGCATCCTCCTTTGTCAAAGCGGGAATGAAATTATCTCCTGCGTCTTTTAATATTTTTTTAAATCTGCTGGAAGCATTGAATATAATATCCTTGTATGGCAGAGAAGCCACTTTGATCTCATTTTCAGTTAAAACCTCCGAAAACGCATCTTCAAGGATGATAGAGATAACATCCTCGTGCTTTTCCAGAAGTGCAACATCCGTAAAACCTTCTCTGAGTATTGGGTATGGAGCCTGAGCCTTCAGAATTCTCCTGGCTTTTCCTGCCAGAAAAGCATCTTCCCCTTCCGCTATTTTTTCATAACGTTTCAGCAATTTATCAAAACTGATAAAATGCTGTAATGGCCATTCGGTTGAACTATCAGAAGTCATAGAGGCTTAGTCTCCTATTATCTTATAAAATTACAAAACTAATCGATTCGCTGAGGGATATAAAATTTATACGATGTTCAGCACTTTTTAGGATATTTATAGAAATTATACCTATGTCATCCTCTAAAAGACTTAGTCGAGCCTACAAAAATGCACATACCGTGCTATTTGATGATTCATCAAAGTTTATTTTCTTCAGTGATTGTCACCGCGGAGACAACAGCTTTGCCGATGATTTTGCCAACAATAGGAATATCTATTTCCACGCGTTAAGTCAGTACTATCAAGATGGGTTCCAATATTTCGAACTAGGCGACGGGGATGAATTATGGGAAAACGTAGATTTTGAAGACCTGTTCGATGCTCATAAAAATGTCTATCTGCTATTGCGTAAATATTATATGGGAAACCGCCTGCATATGATATGGGGTAATCACG
>JABDQK010000145.1 GCA_013042255.1 Flavobacteriaceae bacterium
GGGTGCACGTTGTGAATACTTTTCAGGACCGACTTAATATCTTTTTCTACCTGTACCACATCGGCATCGTCATAGGCCGCAATGGTAAAATATTGAGCATTATCCCCTGTATTGTATAGTTTTTTAAAAGTACTGAAGGGTATAAATATGTCACCATCTGTCGCAAAAGGTGTGTTTTGGGTTAATTTTGCAACGCCTACTACCTGAAAATATATACCATCCAATCTGACGTAAGCTCCAATTGGATCTTCATCCTTGTCAAATAATTCCTGCTCGGTTCTTTCCCCGATTACACAGACTTTTCTTGCCTGGTCCTCATCTTCATCATTGATAAAACGTCCATTATCATAAATCTTCTGTGTAGCCATTTTTGCTATGACAGGGAAATATCCATAGACAGGGTAGCTGTTAGATTTCAACCCTCTGACACCCAAAGCTGGCTGACCTCCGAAAACCCCTTTGGTATTTACCGGAGCGATATACTGAATTTCCGGGACTCTGTTTTGCAGAGTGACAGCATCCTGTACTTTTAAATTCAACCGCCTTCCCGTTTTATAACCAGCATAGGGCATACTGGTTGATTGAGACCAGGTAAAAATGCTGTTCTTAGCCACGGTTTCAAAATTTCTTTCAAAGCCGTTATCCAAACCTTTAGAGGCTCCTGCCAGAACGATATAGATAAATATCCCCCATAAAACCCCGATCACCGTAATGATAGTTCTTGTCTTGTTCTTGCCTATAGAACCGAAGATCTCCTGCCATGTATTTTTATCAAATAGAAATCTCATACTATTCGTCGTTTAGAGCTTCAATAGGTTTTATTCTCGCTGCTCGTTTTGCAGGTACATATCCCGCCAGAGAACCGAAAACGATGAGCAGCAATGTTGCAAAAACTGCCAAACCTGTTCCAATGCCCGGATTTAGGATAAAATAGTCGTCCATCAGCTTATCGCCCAGGGTACTTAAAAGAGCTATACCCAGGAACATTCCTAAAAAGCCTGAAATGGTGGTAATAAAAATAGATTCAAGAAGTATTACGGAGATCACAGATCTCGGGGTTGCACCGATAGCCTTTCGAATGCCTATTTCCTTAGTCCGCTCTTTTACTACATAGACCATGATATTGCTAATCCCTATAATTCCTGCTATAATTGTCCCGAAAGCCACAAGGGCTGCTATAATGGCAAGTACTCCTGCGAAATCCTGGTTCTGTTTGAGCTGATCCGCTACATTTCGCACAAAAAAGCCATTCTCATCTTCTGGACTAATAAACTTTTTCTGTTTCAGGTATTTTTCCAGACTACGCTGGAAGGCCATGGCTCCTGTATAGCCTATCTCCTCTTTAAACCCGATTACAATCTGTCCAATCTTATCGGTGTTCTTCTCGATGAGCTGTCGCGTAGTGTAAGGCATATAGAGCTGCCGTTCCTCGTTGTCTCCCCCGTCATCCTGAAAGACTCCTACAACCCTGAACATGCTCCCTCCTACATCAATAAATTCACCAATGGAATTACTTTTGCCAAAAAGATCCTGTTCAACCAGCCTTCCTATAGCAACATTTTTAGTTTTGTTTTTAACGTCTTCCTGGTTGATATAGCGGCCCTTCATCATGATGGTCTTCTCGGCAAACTGCTGCCCCCAATCGACCCCAATTGTCGTGTAATTATTTGATTCCTCCTTGTACTTAACCAGGGCGCTTCTGAATATTCTTGGAGAAATGTAATCCACGAACATCGGGAAATCTTCTTTGATATCTTTGAGATCGCTGTTTTCTAATTCGATACGGCGAAGCGCCTTGTAACCCTTGTAAGGCATGGATGTTCTACCCGGAAAGATATACATCACATTTGTTGCATCCTGGGAGAAAAAGTACTCGAAAGTATTCTGAAGTCCGTTTGTCAACCCAACAAGCCCTACAAAAATGAGAATTCCCAGGGATACAGTGAATCCCGAAAGAACAGTTCTGAGTTTGTTCTTCCGGATAGTGAGAAATATTTCCTGCCAGGTATCTTTACTAAACATGCGCCTTCGCCCTAACTTGTTTTACTTTTTCATCTTTGACGATTACCCCATCTTTCAGGTGCACAATACGTTTACACATTTGTGCAATATCGGGTTCGTGAGTGACCACCAGGATGGTATTCCCCTGGTCATTGATCTTCTGGATCAATTCCATCACCTCATAAGAAGTTGTACTGTCAAGTGCTCCTGTAAGCTCATCAGCCAGAAGTACTTTTGGTTCAGCCACCATCGCTCTTGCAATTGCCACCCTTTGTTTTTGTCCTCCGGAAAGTTCACTGGGTAAGTGGTGGGACCATTCTTTAAGTCCTACCTGTTCTAAATATTGCAATGCCTTTTCCTGTCTTTGCTTCCGGGGTAGTTTCTGATAATACAATGGAAGGGCAACGTTTTCAAGTGCAGTTTTATAATTGATCAGGTTAAAAGACTGGAAGATAAATCCTAAGAACTTATTGCGATAGTTGGCCGCCTTGGTTTCATTCAGGTTTTTAATAGGAATACCATCGAGCACGTATTCTCCTTCATCGGCTTCATCTAACATTCCAAGGATGTTCAGGAGGGTCGACTTCCCTGATCCCGAGGAACCCATGATGGCCACCAATTCCCCTTCCTCAACGGAAAAATTGATTCCTTTGAGAACATGAAGGGAATTACTTCCCATTTTATACGATTTGTGCAGATCCTTAATTTCAATCATGGTTGGTGCATTTTCTTAGTTGGATTCCAATCCTGTGATAGGACTTACAAGATGTGGAATTGTTACAAAAATTGTTAAAAAATAATGTTAAAAAAACCTATCCGCCAAGGGTTTCAGGCTGTAGGGCGTTCCAGACCTTTATTTTATCTTCAAATGAAAGGCCCGACTGGACTTCCACGTAAATTCCATCACTTACCCCTAATTCGATATCTTTTCTGCTAAATTGTTGATCTCCTGTAGCTACTTCAACAAATGGTTTTTTAGTTTCAGGGTCGAATTGCACCAGGGCTTCTTTAATAGCCAGGACGCTATCTGCTCTGGCCAGGATGATAGAGGCATTTGCACTGAGACCAGCCCTGATAAATACTGTATCACCTTTATTTAAAGTTCCTTTGATCTCAAACTGAATGGCTCCGTTCTCGGCCTTCCCTTTCGGTGCAATATAATCCAGGACCGCATTAAATACTTTATTCTCTATGGCACCAACGGTAATTTCGAGAGGAAGGTCTTCTTTAATTTTCCCTACCTCAGATTCGTCCACTTTTCCTTCAAAGATCATTTTATTTACATCGGCTATGGCGGCAATTGTGGTCCCTTCATTAAAATTATTGCTTTCAATTACCTGATTTCCGACCTCCACCGGAACTTCCAGCACCATCCCGCTTACGGTAGCTTTAATCAGGGTATTTGCTGCGTTGCTCAAGCCCCTCGTAGTACCGGTTTGTACAATATCATATCGTTTATTGGCAGCTGAATATGCCTGTTTCGCCTGGTCATATGTTACCTGTGCCCTCTCCAGGTCTACTTTGGAAACCACTCCTTTAGAGAAAAGTTCACTCTGCCTGTCAAAATTCCGACGCTGATCCTCGAGATTGATTCGTGCATCTTCAATTGCATTTTTTGCATCATTAAGCGCATTGAGATTGGGCACTACCTTAATGCGTGCAATAAGATCTCCGGATTTCACATAGTCGCCCCCTTCTACATAGACCTCTTCAATTACCCCTGAGATGTTCGGCTTTATCAATACCTCTTCAAGGGGCAGAATACTCCCCGTTGCTACTGTCTTCTTGATGATAGTGCGTTTTTCTGCCTGTTCAGTTTCATAGACAACAGGATCTTCCGCATTTTTTTGATACAGGTAGATCATTGCCCCACCAAAGGTGATCACTATGATTAAGAGGATAATTACGGTAACTGATTTTTTCATTTTTATTTTAGTTTGATCGATTAATCTTATTCAGTTCTCAGTGCATCTATCGGACGTATTTTGATCGCGCTCTGCGCCGGAATAAATCCAGCAAGCAGACCAGAAATAATCAGAATAAACAATGCCGCCGAAACAACTCCGAGATTTACACTGGGATTCATAAACATATCTACAGGCCCATTGGCCTCCAACAGAGCATTAACTCCATAAATAAACAATGCCCCTATCACAATTCCAGCCATACCTGAGATAATGGTGAGAAAAATAGATTCGAGCAGTATCTGTTTCCTGATTGACCATGGATCTTCTCCCAGGGCACGTCGAATCCCTATCTCTTTGGTTCTTTCTTTTACCACGATCAGCATAATATTGCTTACGCCGATGATTCCTGATAAAAGGACAAGGATCCCAACGAAATACCCTATAAAACTCATGGCTCCAAACAAGCTTTCAACCCTGTTGAACTCTTCGTATAGATCAAAAAAGCCAACGGCCCTGGAATCTTCAGGATGTACCTTATGAACTCTTTTCATCTCATTAACTATACCCGTTTTTAAATCGGTAATAGGAAAACCATCTTTTGCGGTAATTGCCATCCATCCTACATTGTTCCCCTGATTGAAGGCCTGGGAAAATGCGGTAAAAGGAACGTAGATCTCTTTTTGACCTTCTTCTCCGTCTCCATTACCTGATCTTTTTTTGTACGTACCTACGACCATAAAATTAACCCCCTGGATTTTTATATAGGAGCCTAAAACGTCTTCTCCCGTCTCGTATAGTTCATTGCGAACCCCTAATCCTATCACCGCAACTTTTCGTTTGTTATCTATATCGTTCTGATTGATAAAACGGCCTGTAGTGATAGCCATAGGCTCTTGTTGTATAATTTCAGGATAGTCACCGTAAACATTATACGCTCCCGTCTTGATTCCCCTGACTACATTATTATTGCCACGAAATCCTCCGAGTTGGTTCCGGGGGGAAATGAATCGCAATTGGGGGAATTTTTCCCTCAGGGTTTTAACATCTTCCGTCTTAAACCTGAAGTTTCTTCCAATTGGCATACCCATATGAGCCTTTGTAGTACTTCGGGTCCACATAAACATAGTATTGGTAGCTATATCACCGAAATCTGCCCTTATGCCATTCTCTAGACCTTTTCCTGCAGAAAGAAGAATAATCAGGATCAGGATTCCCCAAAAAACACCAAAAGCCGTCAGGACGGTACGGAACCAATTGGTGGTAAGCACCTCCAAAATTTCTTTCCAACGATCTCTGTTAAACATTGTGTATTCTACTTAGCTTATTATTCATCGCGCAAAGCGTCAATGGTATGGATATGGGCTGCCCTCCAGGCCGGGAAAAATCCCGCAATGGTTCCTGCAACTATTAGGACAAAAACAGTAGCCAGGGCTACATTAAAATTTACTGAGGGATTCACTACATAATCTACTTCAATATAAGGGCCTACAATTTCCAATATCCCCATACTAAATATGAGTCCGGCAAAACCCGAAATGGCCGTTACGAAGATCGCTTCGTGTAAGATCATCAAAATGATCGACCAGGGTTTTGCTCCCAGGGCCTTACGAATCCCGATTTCTCTTGTGCGCTCCTTGACTACAATGAGCATAATATTGCTCACTCCAACGACACCGGCAATGATGGTGCATATCCCTACGAACCAGAAGAAGAATTTAATGTTGTTTATAAGGCTGAAATACCGTTTGGCCTCCTCCAGGGCGCTCCAGACCTGGATGGCACTGGTATCATCCGGGGCTACGGTATGGGCCTGCTGGAGATATGACCGCAAATTATCTTTAAACAAGACAGCCTGTGCGACGGCTTCATCAAAATTTTCAACCTTTGGCAGCGTATACGAAATGTTGTTGATATAGTCTGCCCCGTTAAATACCTTTTGCGCGGTTGTCACAGGAATATAGATCCGTTCTTCCTCTCTTTGCTCCCGCTCATCAAATACCCCGATAATCTTAAACAAAACACCGGAAATATTTATGTGCTCACCTATTGGAGTATCCAGGTCTTTAAAGACATCCTCTTTGATCTTTTTCCCGATAAGAGCTACTTTTCCTGTCCCGGCTATATCCTGATAATTAAGGAATCGTCCTTCGTGTAATTTGGCGTTATCAATAAACTGGTAATCATAGGAGACTCCCCTGACCCCGTAGACTAACGCTTCTTTCCCGTAGTTTACATTGACATTTCTTACAAAAATAAGGGGTGACTTATATTCAACCTCCTCGCCAAAGAGTGAATTGACAGTTTCGTAATTCTCATTGCGTAATTGAATCCTCCTGCCAGGATTTAATCCTTTGTATTCCTTTGTGGTAACACCTGGCCAGACTTCGACGATGGTGGTGGCATCCTGTTCAAACTCGTAGCTGATACCATTTTGCATCCCCTGTCCAAATCCTAAAAGGATGACCAATATAAAAATACCAGAGGCCACAGAAACCCCGGTCAGAAAAGTGCGTAACTTATTTTTCCTGATGGTATCAAAGATCTCTTGCCATCTCTCAAGATCGAACATTGGGTCAGTGTTTAAACAATGCAGTATAAAATAGACTCCTCAAGGTCTGTATTGTTACAACAATCTTCCTTAAATCAATGTTAAATTTGAGAAGTTTACGATTTTAACTTGCGGTAAATAAAGAAAAATAGCGCTCCTATCAGAATATATGGGATGGCCATCAGGTAAACGATGCCATTATTGATTCCTTCAGCAACGGAAGTATTGCCTTCACTTTCGAGGACAGCACGGCACATAGCACACTGCGCCTCTCCCAAAATGGGAAACAGTATTAAAATTCCCAGGGTGAGGATTAAGCGATATCGAGCCGATAAAAAAGAAGGTTTTTGCATCATCTGATCTTTTAATAGGAATAATAAGGCGATATCATAAGATATACAATTACACCTGTTACGGCTACATATAACCAGACAGGAAAAGTAATCCTGGCCAGTTTTTTATGTCGTTCAAAATTCTTTAAATAGGCACGGGCATAGGTATGCAGTACAAGTGGAATGATGGCTATGGAAAGCAGGATATGGGTAATCAGGATAAAATAATATATTCCCCTCACCCAGCCTTCCCCTCCGAAAGGTGTAGAATCTGAAGTCATATGGTATGCTACATACATCACTAGAAAAACTAAAGACAGTGCTATACAAGTAGTCATCAGTTTTTGATGTAGTTGTTGTTTCCCATTTTTAATCGCCCAAACAGCAACGACTAGTAAAGCTGCTGTAAGACCATTGATGCCTGCGTAGATCGGAGGCAGAAAACTGAGGGGTTCCACATCGGGAAGACGTACCCCAAATAATGCGGCTACGACTATAGGTATCAGTATAGATATGATAGTTATCCATCTGTTTACCTGCTTTTCATTTAAGCTTACCGTACTCATCTTATTCCTGCAATAATTTTTTTATGTCCTCTTTTAGAATACTGATTTGCTCCTGCTCCCCTTCAAAATTCTCTACCTGAGATTCCTTAATTGTGCCTCGATAGTAAATCAGAGGATTGCCATAGGCATCTCTTCTTGAGCGCAGGTATCCGTTTTTATCGACGAGGGCAAAAAGGCCTGAATGCTCAAACCCCCCTGGTACATCCGGAGAACTGGCGGCAAAAATATTAAAGCCCTCATTGGCCAGTTTCATCACTTCTTCGGAGTTGCCTGTAAGCAGATTCCAGTCCATATCGGTGATTCCGTACTT
>JABDQK010000146.1 GCA_013042255.1 Flavobacteriaceae bacterium
CTGAAACCAGCAGGAAACAAAGAAGCATTCTCAGTCGGTATCGCATGTTTGGTCGAATTGCTTGTTGTTCAAAGATAGAAAGATAAACAGGCTGTAAAAGGGTTTTTAGAACTTCTTTAACAGCTTAAATGGAATCGCTGCCATCATTATCAATATCCTCATCGGCAATTACGCACACGGCTTTCTGCAGCATTAGGTTGTTGGGATAGGTGAGCAATTCCCCGTTTTCTCTCCTTAAATGAATGTGGTATGCTTTAATATCTTCGATAAGATAAGTTCCTGAAGTTTCCAGGTCCTTATCCATAATCTGGATTCGATCTCCAATTTTAAAGGGAAACGAGAAGAATAGAATGATCCCCGCGGTGACATTGCTGAGGATAGACCACTGGGCAAATAAGGCCACACCAATAACGGCAAAGACTGAGGAGAGAATCAACCCAAGTTCTTTGATATTCACTCCCCATATCAGGATGAGGGCAACCACGGCAAGAACCCAATAACCAAAGGAAATATACTTACTTACGAGTCGTGTTCTGGCTTCGTTAAGGTCACTGATGCTACCAACTTTTCGCACCGCCTTATACGTTATAAACCTGAGAATAAGAACTACCACCAGGGTGATTAATGAGGCTAACAGCTCATTTTTATAACTAAAAATTAAATCCTCCATAAAACTTAGATTCCCAAAGTATCGCGCAAAGATACATCCTCATTTCCATTTCTTCGCCAATACGGAGTTTTTAAAGACTTAATTTTTGTAGCCTTCGTTGTAAGCATTTTAGCAGATGGACCAAAACCACTGGGGTAAGTGTCTGTCCAGCTTTCGATACTGTAAGGGAAGGCGGTTGTAAAGGATATTTTCAGTTCCCTTTTTAACTCAGGGTAGGAGAGGGTGTAAACTGATATTTCGTTGTTTTGCTCGAGACTTGCCTCAGCACTATAAGCCTTAACAGGTTGGTGTACCAGCCGCAGGTATTCCAGGGAAGGGATTACTTTAAGCTCCCCTGTGGGAAGGTCTTTGGGCTGAATCCGAAGTTTTGTCCACAACTCATTTTCCAAATGGGTTTTCGCGAATTGCAGGCTTTGATCACCTTCAGATTCAAAATAAGAGAAAGATTCCACTTCAAATTTTTCGCGATTGTTTAACTGGGCAAATACCTGCCCGCACCATTCCTGAATAGAGGAGGTAACTTTAATGGCATGCTGGTTATCAGCCACAGGATAAAAGGTACTACTCATAATAGAATAAGGATAAATTCCCGTAAGAAACTTTTTTGTGAAATTCAGTTTGAGCACAGGAATATTGGAAGGGGAACTCTGATCGGCTTTCACTTGTTTCCCCGGGGCAAAAGGCTCAGTCACGTAAATCAGGACAGCTTCCCCGTCTCTAATCTCACCGTATCGGGCCTGCTGGAGTTTGTATGAGGTAATCTCGGCTTCTCCGGCGTACCAGAATTGTTTAAATTCTTTAGATAAAGGTTTTGGCTTATTGTTTTCAGGAACAGATCCAGAAGCTATTCCGGTGGTCTGAACAGCAATATTTTTCTGGTTTTCTGCACACGATCCGAGAAGTACTAGAAAAAAAAGCCCTGAAACGATATTATAAAATTTAGTTTGAAGTACCATCCTTACAATTTTTTTGCAAAAGTACCCAAAGCTGATCAGGAGACCATGTCCATTAACGTTTTGTAAACTAAATGAGTTGGTAGTCCCACCACATTGGAGTAGGACCCTCTGATTTCCTCTATGGCAATATTTCCAAGCCATTCCTGAATTCCATAAGCTCCTGCCTTGTCAAAAGGTTTAAATGTAGTTGTATAATACTGAATCTCTTCCTCATCCAATTTCCTGAAAAGAACCTCTGTAGTGCAATTAATAATTTTTTGTTTTTCAGGAGTGGTAAAGCATACACTGGTGATTACCTCATGCCAGCCATAAGAAAGCTGGCGAAGCATTTCCGAAGCTTCAGCTGCATCTGCTGGTTTTGCCAGAGACACCCCCTTATGCCAGACTACGGTATCAGCTGTAATGAGGATTTCATTTTTCCTTAAGTTCTGTCTGAGGTTGGTTGATTTTAATCGGGCGAGGTAATCTGAAATATCCCCGGCCTTTAGATGTTGGGGATAGTTCTCTTCCACCTTGTTCTGTACCTGTTCAAAGGATACCCCTATGTCCCTGAGCAGTTCCTGTCTTCTTGGAGATCCTGAACCCAGGAGTACCCTGAAGGATTCAAGCCTCTTGCTGAGTGGGTTATCAATCATTTGCTGCACTGAAATTTTGAAACCAGTCCCCCCTTGCTTTGAGCACCTGCTCAATCACGTCACGAACACAGCCTTCCCCTCCACTTTTATGGGAAATATATTTACAGATGGATTTAACCTCAGGAGCCGCATTTTGTGGGGCGCAGGCAAGCTTTACCTGCTGCATTGCGGGAATGTCAGGTATATCATCTCCCATATACAACACATGTTCGGGAAGGATGTGGTTATTCTCAAAGTATTCTTCCAGTATCTCAACTTTATTGTGAGCTCCCAGATTTATATCTTTTACCCCAAGGCCTTTTAGCCGCTGTCTTACCCCTTCATTTGTTCCCCCGGTAATGATGCAAATGTTGTATTCCTTTTGAATGGCCGTTTTAATGGCATATCCATCCTGTATGTTCATTGTCCTTAGCAGGTCCCCTTCGGAGGTGATCAGAACCCTGCCATCGGTAAGGACTCCATCAACATCGAATACAAAGGTTGTAATCTGACTCAGGTAGGTTTTATAACTCTTTTCCATAGGTTGTCTTAATTGATTCACTTAGGGTTGAATAAATTTTTTGGAGTCTGCTTTCTTTTAGCATTTCTAAATGTTCATCGATTGTTTCCTGATCTCCCCTCCTGGCCGGACCTGTTTGGACTTCATGGGGAGTCAGTTTCATTATTTTATTACAACTTTCTCTTATAAGGGGCCTTAACAAATCGAAAGGCACTCCGTGATCTTTGCATATTTCAGAGGCAAGGCAGAACATATGATTGCTAAAATTATTCGCAAAGACGGCAGCAAGGTGCAATTGTCTCCGTTCTTCTGAATTGATGTGTTCTACCCTGTTGGAAATGCAATAGGCCAGTTTTTCTAAAAGCTGATAATCCTCCTCACTGGAAGCTTCAACGCAGAGGGGAATTTCCCTTATTTTTTCCGGTATGCTCCCGCTCAGCGACTGTAAAGGATAAAGAACACCCCGACGCAGCTTTGCAGGAAGTGCTTCCATGCTTACACTGCCTGCCGTATGAACCAGCATACCCTTATTGATGTCTAATTGGTGGGCAACTTCGCTAATCGCACTGTCATTAATGGCAAGAATATATACATCAG
>JABDQK010000147.1 GCA_013042255.1 Flavobacteriaceae bacterium
GTTTCTAATCCGGCTGAATAGGAATTCAAAACGGGATCTTTGTCATAGATGGCAGCGTAAAACATGGCGGCAGATAGATAAGAACCTTCTATACTGGGATGAATGCCATCGGTATTGTATAGCGTCACCTCAGAAGTTGGATCATCCGCAATCTCTTTAAATGCCAGACCTATCGGCACTACAGTACCCGAGACTAGGGGGGCAGCCTGCTCATATGTCGCCCTGATATTTGTCAGCATGGCTGGTTCATTCTCATAGGTCCAGGTCATAAACAGGTAAATTTTCGTCTTGTTATTGGGCAAGGCGAATTTCATTTCCTGTAAACTCGTAATTGCTTCGGTGGTCTGTTCTGAAGCCACGGTTGAGTTTTCCTGTAATATGACGACATCCCAATCCCTTTCATTCAGCTTGGCTAGGGTATTTGCATTTTCAAGGTGATCTTGCATAGAGGCACCATCCATTGTAATTTTTTCAATTGTCGGAATAAAGTCTAAATCGGCCTGGGACGTAAATCCTTTAAGGTAATGATCGATACCAAGATTGTAATTGGTATGACTGTTACCGATAAAAAGGACATTTTTTGCCTGAAATTCGATCTCAGTTTCAGGATCCGGAAGCGTCGTGTCTTCAGAAGACTGTGAACATCCCAGGGACAATACAAGTGTGAAAAAGACGAGGAATGAAAACCATTTCATTCTTAAATATAAGGTATTTTAGTTTCCTCAAAAAGCCGTATTTTAAACCACTAATTACTAAGTCCATAACGCTCTATGATTTTTATTTTTAAGCGATTTCCCTATTTGTCTCCTACTCATTGTTTTATCATTTGTTTCCTTTGGGTTGCTACTCCGGCTTTTACCCAGCATATTCTTCCTGAACAAGACCGTGCAAGGGTAATTGATGAAATCCTGGCTGAACGATTTAATACGCTTTTGCCAGAACTTATGGATAAAACGGAGATCGATATGTGGATTCTAATTTCCCGCGAATACAATGAGGATCCCGTGCTTCGAACCATGCTTCCTGCCACCTGGCTTAATGCGAGACGCAGGACAATTCTTGTTTTTTACAGGGATAAAAGTAGTAACACCATTGATAAACTTGCCGTTGCCCGATATAATGTAGGAGAGAATATTGAATCTGCCTGGGATAAGGAAAAAGAACCAGATCAATGGAAACGTCTGATGGAGATCATCGAAGAAAAGAACCCTGTAAAAATAGGACTAAACTACTCCAGGGATCATAACATCGCCGATGGACTTGATAAAACAGACTACGATGAATTTATGCAATACCTGCCATCCCGCTTTAAGAAAAAGGTGACTTCAGCGGAACAGCTGGCTGTACGTTGGATAGAAACCCGGACAGAGAGGGAGATGGTCCTTTTCAATCAGTTGGTGAGCATCACACACGAAATTATTGCTGAAGCCTTTTCAGAAAAGGTGATTACTACAGGTGTCACTACTACTTCAGATGTAGAATGGTGGATGCGACAGAAAGTCACAGATATGGGGCTCGAAACCTGGTTTCATCCTACGGTGGACATCCAGCGATCTAATGAAGGACTGGTTAGTCACCTGTATTCTTTTTCAGGGCGACCTGAAGACATGGTGATTTTACCCGGTGATCTATTGCATTGTGATTTTGGTATTACCTATCTCAGGCTGAATACCGATTGCCAGGAATTGGCCTATGTCTTAAAACCAGGGGAAACGTCAGCTCCGTCCTTCCTTGTGGAAGCACTTAAAAAAGGGAATAGGGTTCAGGACCATTTAACCGAAAGTATGAAGGAAGGACTCACGGGTAATGAAATACTTAGTATCGCCTTGGAAAAAGGCAGGAATGAAGGTCTGCGCCCTGCAATTTATACCCACCCATTGGGAGCATATGGCCACTCCGCGGGAACTACCATTGGGATGTGGGATTCCCAGGGAGGAGTAATGAAAGACGATGGGGAAAACTATCCGCTTAATCCCAACACAGTATACGCCATAGAACTTAATTCTACGGTTCATCTGCCGGAATGGGACCGTGATATACGTATTATGCTGGAGGAAGCTGGTTTTTTCGGCCCTGAAGGTTTTAGATATGTCAACGGAAGACAAACCGAATTACTTTTAATTCCGAGGCCTGTGCCTCACCAAGGTCAGTGATATGAGGAATTTATTTTTTTTGATATGCGCACTTCTCCTTAGTGGCCCAATATTAAAGTCGCAAGAAGCCCAAAACCCCAATACTACTTTATTCTGGGACACTTCTGTTTCAATGAAAGACAGGAATTTGGAAAAAGACCTGGAAGTACTAGATAAGGTTTTCCAGCGCAGCCCAGATCAGGAGGTTCAACTGCTGCTGTTCAATATCGGGATTGAAGAAAAAACGTATCAGATTAGAGGCGGTAACTGGGGAAGTTTGCGCAGCGACCTGGAGGCTGTTCAATATGATGGAGCGACATACTATGCCTTACTCAGTAATCTGGCCAGACACCCTAATATTTACTTGTTTACAGATGGAAATCGAGGGCTTGATAAGGACACTCCGGATCTGCCCGCCAAAAGTTTCCTGATCAATAGTTCACCTAATCGGGATGAGGAATTTCTCAAAAGGACAGCCCTGATCAACAGGTATCGCTTAATGGATTTTGCCGCGATTTTACCAGAGAATATCGCCAGTTTGAAAAAGCCAGTCGGCAGTAAAAAAAAGCTGGTAAAAGGAAAGGTTTATATTGATAAC
Source organism: Flavobacteriaceae bacterium (assembly GCA_013042255.1). Taxonomy (GTDB): domain Bacteria; phylum Bacteroidota; class Bacteroidia; order Flavobacteriales; family Flavobacteriaceae; genus Muriicola. The sequence goes on from JABDQK010000147.1 coordinate 2,731, forward strand.
GTTCCTGTACCCGATGTAGTGGTTGCGGTGAAGGGCATGCCCGGAGGTACAAGATCGGTGGTTGACGGTAGTTTTTCAATTGAAGCTCAACCCGGAGATAGTCTGCTACTCAGCAGCAGAAGCAGAAATACCTATAAAGTGGTGGCCGTGGAAGATACTGAACAGATGAATGTGTTCCTGGAAGGCTATGTCTTCACCCTGGACGAGGTAACACTGGTGGAAAGAAGACAGGAAGAAGTTGGAGCTGAGGTGGTTACTGCCTATGGGAAAGAAAATAAAGAGAAAATTGGATATGCGGCACAATCGATAGGCGATGAATCGATAACACCAATCCAGACGGATGTTTCTCAGGCAGTGTTGAATAAATTTTCTAATGTAACCCTGAGGAATGACGAAGATTTGGGTAGGGCAACTATGCGCTCTAATACTTCCATTTTAGGCAATAATTATGGATTGGTTGTGATAGATGGTGTGCCACAAAGGCAATCGGATTCTTCTCGCGATGGAGTGCAGCAATTTGCTGAGCGGCAAAATAGTCAAACGAGTTTCGACTATGTGAATCCAGACAACATTGCGTCAATTACTGTATTGAAAGGTTATGCTGCCACCAATAAGTACGGTAGTTTAGGAGCAAATGGTGTTATACTGATAACAACCAAGACCGCCATGGCTTCTAAACAAACAGGAGAACCAGCCGACCTGGCAAGGTTAACGGACAATATCTATGATGAGGAGAAGTCAACCGAAATGAGACGATCCACCATCAGGAAATCTCTTGAGGAATCGAAATCTGCAGAGGAAGCTTATCGAACTTATTTGGAAATGCGCCCCTCCGCAGAAGATAACATGCAGTTTTTTTTCGATGCCGCTGATTATTTTAAACCCAGAGACAGCCAGCTGGCGGCTGTTATTACTTCCAGCATACTTGAACTTTTCCCAAAGGATATTAAAACGCTCAGGGCAGTCTCTCTTTTCTTATCGGAAGCAGGGAAAAATGAGCAGGTAGCGGCTATTAACAAAGAAATAATAGATATTGATGAGAAGAATGTACAGGCTTGGCTCGATCTGGCTGTAGCACAAAGGAATATTGGGGAATATCAAAAGTCATTGCAGCAGCTACTGGCCTTACAAGGCAATTCAGCCCCCTCTGCCCTTAGTGTAAAAAGCGTGAGTAAAACAGTGAACAGGGAATTGAAAAATCTGATTTTCAGGCACAGCGGTGATTTAATTACAACCGGGGTTCCATCGAACTACTTGAATAATATAAAATACAATGTTCGCTTGGTTTTCGAGTGGAATGACCCTGAAGCCGAATTTAATCTGCAGTTTGTCAACCCCCAGAAACGCTATTTTAATTGGGAGCACAACAGTACCTCCACTTCAGATAGAATGAAGGACGAGATTTTAAATCGGTATTCTTCTGAAGAATTCGAATTTTACGGGGAAGGAGTTCAGGGAGAATGGATCCTCAACGCCACCTACCTCAATCATATCGATCTGACGAATCAGGTTCCCCTGGTATTAAAATGTACCCTGTATCAGAACTTTGGATACCCCAATCAGACTTCAGAAGTAATCGTCCTAAGCTTTAACACACCCGGCGAAACCAAACTCTTAAAAACCTTGCAGGTAAATTAAAGTCCAAAATTTCTTAACTTTAAGGAGCTTGGCAAACTATTTGAGGGTTTAATTATCTGATTGAAAACACTATAGCTATGAAAAGAAATCTTATTACTTCACTTCTGCTTTGCAGCCTGTTTGTCCTGCAGGCACAGGAGAAACACCTTACTATAAGCGGCAAGGTATCTACTATGGATACGCCTTTGGTGAATGCAGAAGTAAGCTCAGAAAAGAGCGGCGAGACAGTGAAAACTGATGTCAATGGAAAATACGAATTAAAAACATCAGCAGGTGATCTTGTAACTTTTTCCTATCCGGGCCTTTCCGATATGGAAATAGTGGTTGAAGATGTTAGTTCCATTCTTAATATCAAAATGAATGCTGCCGTAAATGTGCTGGATGAAGTTGTCCTTGAAAAGACTAAAATTAAGAGTCAGGCTCAATTACGAATGGAATACAACAGCAATAAGAATCTGCTCAAGACTGCCTTTGGAATCCTGGATAAGGATATCACGAATTTTTCGGTTCGAATTATTGATAAATCTCAGTTGTTGTTTGGAACAATTGACCTGGCATCTGCAATCCAGTACAGATTTCCAGGAGTGAGGGTGGAGCGACTTGCTCAGAGCTTTAACAAGCCCACCATCTATCTCCGTGGGGCATCACAAGGTTTGTTTCCCGCTATTTACGATGTTGACGGTCTGATTCTCAACGAATTCCCCGACTTTATCATGGTTGAAAACGTTGAACGGATCGGAATCCTCAGTGGCTTGGGATTAGTGACAAAATACGGAGGAAATGGAAATGGAGGAGTAATCGTAATCAATACAAAAGGAGGCAATACATATCGGGATCCTAGGACCGGGGGGCCTTTTGATCAGGCATTGCTAAGGAATAATATATACGAAGGCAATGCGCTTTCAAAAGAACAGGCTAGTAAAAATGTGCCTACTTACCTGAAAGAATTATACGCAACTAATTCGGAGAGGGAGGCTGTAGATCTTTATAAGGAACAATCATCCAGGTACACTAGTTCGATGTATTATTTCCTGGATGTCTTCGGATATTTTGCGGCTAAATGGAATAATATCAGTTTAGCTGATCAAATTATTGAGGATCACTGGTATTTATTTAAAGA
>JABDQK010000148.1 GCA_013042255.1 Flavobacteriaceae bacterium
GGATACCACCAGTCTAAATGGAGTTACTTTCCCGAAAGCAGGGTAAAGCAGATCGCCAGTAAGTTCCGGAAACTGAAAATTCCCTGTGATGCCATTTATCTCGACATTGACTATATGGATGGGTTCAGGTGTTTTACCTGGGACAAAAAGAAATTCCCCGATCCTAAAAAGATGATCAATGAACTAAACGAGGACGGATTTAAAACTGTGGTCATGATTGATCCGGGCATCAAGGTTGATAGGGATTACTGGGTGTATCAGGAGGCTATTAAAAACGACTATTTCTGTAAACGTGGAGACGGACCGCTGATGAGCGGGAAGGTCTGGCCCGGACAGTGTAATTTTCCGGATTATACCAATCCCAAGGTGAGAGAATGGTGGGCAGGCTTGTATAAAGAGCTGATGTCTGAAGTGGGGGCTCATGCTGTATGGAATGACATGAACGAACCCGCAGTGATGGAAGTGCCAACTAAAACGGCACCTTTGGATACTCGGCACGACTTTGATGGTCATCCCTGTAGTCACAGGAAAGCGCATAATATCTATGGGATGCAAATGGTAAGGGCTACTTATGAAGGTGTTAAGAAATACGTTTATCCCAAGCGCCCATTTGTAATTACCAGGGCTGCCTATTCAGGTACCCAGAGATTTGCATCTACCTGGACAGGGGACAATGTAGCTACCTGGGAACACCTCTGGATCGCCAATGTACAGGTGCAACGCATGTGTATGAGCGGGATGTCATTTGTGGGTACCGATATCGGGGGATTTGCCGAACAACCCAACGGGGAGCTATTCGCACGCTGGATTCAGCTGGGAATTTTCCATCCGTTCTGCAGAGTTCACAGTAGTGGGGATCACGGAGATCAGGAACCCTGGTCTTTTGACAAGGAAGTCACCAATATCGTCAGGAAATTTATCGAACTCCGATACCAGTTATTACCCTATCTATACACTAGCTTTTATAAGTACTATAAGGATAGTGTTCCAATGATAAAACCACTGGTCTACCACGATCAGGAGGATCACCAGACACATTTCCGTACAGACGAATTTATATTCGGCGACCAAATCCTGGTATGCCCTGTTCAGGAACCCAATGCCAAAGGGCGGCGGATGTATATCCCACGAGGCAGATGGTACGACTACTGGACAAACGAAACCCTTGAAGGTGGATCTGAAAAATGGGTGGATGCCGACATTGACAAGATCCCGATCTTTATTAAAGAAGGGGCTATTATTCCAAAATACCCGGTTCAGCAGTATGTTGGGGAGTTGACAATAGAAGAACTTCAACTTGATTTGTATTATATTAATGGTACTGAAAATTCAATGATCTATGAGGATGCTCAGGACGGATACGACTATACCAAAGGGGAATACAGTCTGCGTAACTTCAAATTAACAGGAAAAGACAAAGAGCTTATATTGCAACAGTTTAAGGATGGGAATTACATAACTTCCTATGAGACCTTTAAACTAAACCTTATGGGACTCCCCTTTAAAATTAAGTCGATTAAACTCGATAATGAGACCATATCCCTGAAAGATGTAAAAATGAATGGTGGTAATACCCTTCATGTGACCAAAGATTTTACGACACTACATATTCTGGGTTAGTGATTTTTTGTAAATTCCACCCAAAGAATTTAAAAATGGACAGGAAGATATACCTCATAGTTTTGGTATTTCTCGGGATAGTGGGATGCAAGACCAATCCTTTCACCGGGAAGAGCACCTTAAACTTCTATCAGAACAACTCAATTTTCCCTACGGCTTTTGCCCAATACGATCAATTTCTCAAGGAGAACAAGGTAGTGGACGGGACCAGTGAAGCCAGAACTATTACTACTGTGGGGCAACGAATTGCCAAGGCGGCAGAACGCTGGCTTACTGCTAACGGGTATCCGGGGTATCTACAAGACTATCAATGGGAGTATAATCTGGTGCAGAATGAGATGGTCAATGCCTGGTGTATGCCGGGAGGCAAGATTGTTTTTTATACGGGTATTTTGCCGATTTGTCAGGATGAGACCGGTATCGCGGTGGTTATGGGGCACGAAGTTGCTCACGCCCTTGCAGACCACGGAGCTCAGAGGATGAGTGCAGGGATGATACAAGCAGGAATTGCCGTTGCCGGGAACATCGCCATAGACGATCCACAAAAACGGAATATCTTCAATCAGGCATATGGTATTGGTTCCACAGTGGGAGTCATGCTTCCTTTCAGTCGGAGTCATGAAACAGAGGCAGACCGAATAGGTTTACAAATCATGGCTATAGCTGGTTACAACCCCGATGAGGCTGCTGAATTATGGAAACGGATGAAGGCGAATTCCGGCGGACAGGCACCTCCGGAATTTTTAAGTACCCATCCCTCCAATGATACTCGTATCAACAACCTTACTAGCTGGGCACCTCTGGCCAAAGAAGAAGCCAGAAAATACGGTGTGACAAGCTTTCAATAGATTTTTACAGTCGTCCTGTAGATTTTGTAACAGGGGTCGCTACTGCCTTAATGATCTTATACAGATACTATGGCCCGGACTATCCTTTTAAAAGGGAATAAAAAACTACTCAATGCCTGGGCTTTTTACGACTGGGCAAATTCGGTTTATAGTCTTGTAATCGCCTCTGCTATTTTCCCTATCTATTACGGCCAGTTATTCAGGATTGCGGGAATTGAAAAGATCAGCATTTTTGGCGGAGAGATCGCCAGAGCTCCTTTGATCAGTTATACTACTTCCCTGGCCTTTGTTTGTATTGCGATTATCACCCCATTTATCTCGGGAATAGCGGATTATCTGGGGAATAAAAAGGTCTTTATGCAATTCTTCTGTTATGTGGGAGGAATTGCCTGTATTGGCCTGTATTGGTTCTCACTGGAACATATTGAAGCTGGTCTTATTTGCTATTTCTTTGGCCTGGTGGGATTTTGGGTGAGTTTTGCCATCAACAACTCCTACCTGCCCGATATTGCCTATCCCGAACAGCAAGACAGAATCAGTGCAAAGGGATTTTCTTTGGGTTATATAGGGAGTGTAATTCTGTTATTATTGAACCTTGCCATGGTGATGAAGCCAGCCACTTTCGGAATTCAGGGTGAGGGTGCAGAACTGCTCGCCATGCGTTACTCCTTTGCTTCTGTAGGCATCTGGTGGATACTCTTCAGTCAGTACACCTTTTATCACCTGCCAAAAGGCAACAAAAGGAGCGGTCCCCGAAAGCGTATTATTTTAAATGGTTTCAGAGAACTCAGGGGCGTTTGGCAACAGTTGGGCGATGAACGAAAATTAAAGCGATACCTCGGGGCGTTTTTTGTGTACAGTATGGCCGTACAAACGGTAATGCTTATTGCAGCTTATTTTGGGGAGGAAGAAATAAACTGGGGCACGGATGAGGAGCGGACCATAGGACTCATCGTTAGTATTCTGGTGATTCAGCTGGTTGCCGTAATAGGCGCCACCCTTACTGCCAGGGCGTCAGAACTATTTGGAAATATTAAAACACTTGTGGTAGTCAATATCCTCTGGGTAGGGATATGTATTTATGCTTATTATGTGAGCAGCCCGATGGAGTTTTATGTTGCTGCGGGTTGCGTAGGTGTGGTTATGGGTGGGATTCAGGCCCTGTCTAGATCAACCTATTCAAAATTCCTTCCTGATACTAAGGATACGGCATCATTCTTCAGTTTTTATGATGTGTCTGAGAAAATAGGAATCATAATCGGTACCTTCCTATACGGAATGGTAGCACAGTTCACGGGAAGTATGCGCAACGCGACCATCTTTTTAGGTTTATTTTTTATCCTTGGGGCTTTCTTACTCCTTAGGGTAAATAAAAAAGCCCCTTATTAAAGGGGCCTTTCATTAGGTTTTTTTTGGTTGGATGTCTAACCCTTCGAAATATCACCGGAACCGGATGTTTTGCTGTCTATTTTCTCCGGATTTCCCCGGTAGGAAATATCCCCCGATCCGGAAACCCTGGCTTTGAGTGATTCATTGGCCGTAACCCTGATGTTTGCAGAACCTGATACCGTTGCACTTACGTGATTGGCATCCAACTCATAAGCATGCACATCACCGGACCCCGAAATCCGCACCTCCATAGTATCGGTATTGCCGCTTAAATCCATATCTCCTGACCCTGATACGCTAACCTCAAGATTTTCAACCTCCACTTCAATTTCCATATCCCCCGAACCAGACATTCTTGTGCTAAAGTCGGTTCCCTTCAACACAGTTTTCCCTTCGAGATCCCCCGATCCGGACATACTCAGGGAGCTGATCTCTTCAACGGGAATAGTCACAGAGATACCACCCGACTTCCAGGAAGAGGGTTGAAGGTTGATTCCTTTTTCAACTTTTACAACCAATTTTCCATCTTTTACTTCAGTGATGATATATTCCAGGAGGTTCTCTTCTCCTTTCAGGCTTACAGAACCTTCTTTTCCTGAGACGAGTACTACATCAAACCATCCGCCTACTGAGACACCATCATAGTCTCCTGTGATACGTTCAATTGTGACTACCTCTCCGTTCCCTTTTACTTTTTTACCCCACTGCGCACAGGACATGTTCGCGACGATAAGGAAGATGCTAAGAATTCCTACTTTTTTCATTTTTTGTGTTTTTATATTATCTTTTTATTAATGCTACACTACCGTATTCACTGATAATAGAAATCTGGTTGCCGCTGTTTGGCTTCCCGTAATATCCCTTGTAGTAGCGGTCACTTCCTTTTTCTTTGCTAATGGAAATTTCCAGATCTTCCTTTCCGCTAAACCCCGAGTATTCTGTAGTGATCTCAAAATCGAAGTTGTAATTGGCATTATAGCCTATTTTAATTCCAGTATAATCGGTTCTTAATTCTACATTACCGGCGTCAGCGGCCATTTCTCCAATTTTAATTCCTCCGTAATCTGCATTGATATCCACATTACCGTGAACTTTGCCCAGCTGAACATTGACATAATCTCCATTCCCCATAACATTACCTACACTTTCTACTTCAATGCTACCATAATCATTAGAATATTGCAAATTCCCCATTTCCCCAATATTCGCGTTCGTATAATCTGCGCTGATTAATAGATCTCCTGCCTTTTCCAGGGTAAAACCAGAGTAGTCGGCACTGATCTTTCCACTATTCATATAGCCTATAAACGACTTCGATGTATAATCAAAACTTAGGTCATTGTTCCTACCCCTCAGCTCCCCGATCTGCAGCCTGCCGTAGTCACAACTGATCTTGGCATACCCGTCAATCCGGTCGAGAGTGATGTTCCCGTAATCGTTACTGAGATGAATACTGTTTTTAACGGGAAGTTTGATGGTATAGTCGATCTGCATACTAACATGGTCTTTCTTTCCCCATTTCCAGTTCCAGCCTTTATCCTTGTTAAAGATAGTTTTAGCTGAAACCATACTCTGACTGGCATCGAATTGCACGCTAATCTCATCTAGTTTCTCCTGCACCTTTTCTTCGTCGTTGCCGTTGGTTTTGATCACCACATCGATCACAATGCGATTTTCATTCCAGGAAGCCAGGGAAATATTTCCATAACTATTTGACACTTTCAGTACTGCATCTGCATTTACGGAATACTCTTTTTTAATGGTCTTTTCTTTGGTGTATTTACCCTTCATAGGGTCACCGTGGGCACCTGCGAGCAGGGGAACGGCACATAAGAAAAGAAATAACTTCTTAGATAGTAAAGTTTTCATCATTTTGTTCTTTAAGATTTTTAACGGTTTCTACTTTTTGCATTACATCTTCCAAAAGATCTATACGCATTTGAAAATTTTGAACCATCGCACTGAGGATAATCTTGTAATCACCTCCTTGGAGTAGATCGGTTCTCATTTGGTTGTAATCTGCCTCCAGATAGGCCAGTTGGTCCATTGCATCCGCAACAAGTTTCTTGGCTTCAGGCGTGTCTTCTTTTTGAAGTAAGCTGAGTTGCTCTTGTATTACTCCTGCGAAATAAACTTCTGTATTGGTTACTTCAGGGGCGATATCTGCCAGTGTGGCGTCTGGGGTAAGAACTTGAGAGAAATTACCCAGAAATAGGCCAAACATCAATAGGATAGAGGCAGCTATGGCCAGGGGTTTCCACCAGGATACACCGCCTGTTTTCCTTCTATTTTCCGAATTTAGCTTATCCAGGAACCGGGCCTGATGCCCGGCCATAGGTTCTTCCCTGTCCAGTTCCGGAACAATTTTTTTAAATAAGATTTCTAAATCGTGGTCTTTCATGATTTTACGGGATCTAATTTCTTGCGTAAACTTTCTTTTGCTCTTGAGATCATGGTCCGGCAATTTGCGTAACTGATATCCATCAAACCGCAGATCTCTTCATAATCATATCCTTCAATTAAATGTAAGGTCAGAGAAACTCTGTAGTTTTCTTTCAGCGATTTCATTGCTGTCAAAACTTGTTGAGCCAACTGTTCTGTATCAACATCAATCGCTTCAGCTACATCATTATCCCTGACCTTGTACAGTGTATCATTGAGGGATACTTCATTCTTTTTTTTCCTATTCCGGTAGCTCACAAGGCTTTTATTGATGACAATTTTTTTTAACCAGGCGCCAAAGGCTACATTCCCTTTAAAAGAATGAAGTTTGGTAAAAGCGTTTAGGAAGGATTCCTGCATTATATCCTCTGCTTCTGCTCTGTCTTTAACTATCCTGTGGGCCGTATTGTACATCGCTTTATAATATCTGTTATAAATCTCCATTTGTGCCCGTTGATTTCCCTTAAGACACAATTGCAACAAGGATTCAATATGTTCTCCTACTTGGCTCAAAAAGTATTCGATTTGTTATATAGATAGCTCAATTTACTCATTGTTACAGTTTTTGAATAAAATTTAAATACTTGGCATGGGAATTGTCCATAAAAGAGGACTTCTATACTCGAAAAAGCCTGTAAACCAAGTGATATTCGAGAGAAGGAATTAGAAAATTGCAAAAGAAACTAAAAATCGTTCATCTGTAAATGACAGAATGACGGTTCACATAACTATGGGAGACGCAAAAATTATACAATTTGACAATATGTCGTTACAGGATATAAACGACGAATCGGAATTGATTCCATTATTAACACCGGAGGATGAGGAAGAGATGCGGAATGAAGTATTGCCCGAAACCCTTCCGATTTTACCTTTGAGAAATACAGTTTTATTCCCGGGAGTCGTAATTCCAATAACGGCAGGACGGGATAAATCCATAAGCCTTATCAAATACGCGAACAAAGGGTCGAAAGCAATTGGGGTTGTATCGCAGAAAGATGAGGAAACTGAAGATCCGGGCGTAAAAGATATCAATACCCTTGGAACGGTAGCAAGGATACTGAGAGTTCTCCAGATGCCCGATGGAAATACGACGGTGATCATTCAGGGGAAAAAGCGTTTTGAAATTGCCGAAGTGCTTACCGAGAAACCTTATATGACTGCTACGATCAGAGAGGTTAAAGATGATGATGTAGATCAGGAGGGCGAAGAGTTCCTGGCCATTATCGAATCGATTAAAGACATTGCGCTAAAGATCATCCAGGACAATCCGAATATTCCCAGTGAGGCCTCGTTTGCAATCAAGAATATAAACAGCAATTCGTTCCTCATCAACTTTGTCTCATCAAACCTAAACCTCAGCGTAAAGGATAAACAGGCCTTGCTCGAAATCGGGAACCTAAAAGAACGGGCCCTTGCTACTCTTAAGCACATGAACGTGGAGCTTCAGAAACTCGCTCTACAAAAGGATATTCAGTCGAAAGTAAGAAGTGACCTCGACCAGCAGCAAAGGGAATACTTCCTGCATCAGCAAATGAAGACCATACAGGAAGAACTGGGTGGGGCTTCTTATGACGAGGAGATTGAAGAAATGCGCATCAAAGCCAAGAAGAAGAAATGGGGAGAGAAAGTAGGCGAACATTTTGAGAAAGAATTGGCGAAGATGCAGCGCATGAATCCCCAGGTGGCAGAGTACAGCATCCAAAGAAATTATCTGGATCTGTTCCTGGAACTGCCATGGGAGGAATTCTCCAAAGATAAATTTGACCTTAAGCGAGCACAGAAGATCTTAGACAGGGACCATTACGGCCTGGAAGATGTGAAAAGACGAATCATAGAATACCTGGCCGTATTAAAGCTCAGAAATGATATGAAATCGCCCATTCTTTGCCTTTACGGACCTCCCGGAGTGGGAAAGACCTCCCTGGGGAAATCGGTTGCTGAGGCATTAGGCAGGCAGTACGTAAGGATGTCTCTTGGCGGACTGCGTGATGAGGCCGAGATCAGAGGACATAGAAAGACATATATTGGTGCCATGCCGGGCAGGATTATCCAGAGCATTAAAAAAGCCGGAACTTCTAACCCCGTCTTTATCCTCGACGAGATCGACAAATTATCAAGCAGTTACCAGGGCGATCCTTCCTCGGCCATGCTCGAGGTGCTCGATCCTGAGCAGAATAACGATTTCCACGACAACTTCCTGGAAATGGGGTACGACCTATCCAAAGTAATGTTTATCGCTACGGCCAATAATCTATCATCGATACAACCGGCGCTGAGAGACAGAATGGAGATTATCAATGTAACGGGTTACACCATTGAAGAGAAAGTAGAGATCGCGAAAAGGCACCTTTTACCTAAACAGCTGAAGGAACACGGTCTTACAGCCAAGGATTTGCGGATTGGGAAAAGGCAACTGGAGAAAATAGTAGAAGGCTATACCCGTGAGTCCGGAGTTCGTACCCTGGAAAAACAGATTGCCAAAATGGTCCGCTACGCGGCAAAATCCATAGCGATTGAAGAGGATTATCAGGTAAAAGTGACCAACGATGTTGTTGAGGAGGTCCTGGGCCCACCCCGCCTTGAGAGGGACAAATACGAGAATAACGAAGTAGCCGGTGTTGTTACAGGTCTCGCATGGACCAGTGTGGGGGGTGATATTCTGTTTATCGAGTCGATTTTATCCAAAGGGAAAGGTCAGCTTAATATTACAGGAAATTTAGGGAAGGTGATGAAGGAATCTGCTACCATTGCCATGGAATACATAAAATCAAACGCAGACAGCTTTGGAATCAACCCGGATGTATTCGACAATTACAATGTGCATATTCATGTTCCTGAAGGGGCTACACCAAAGGATGGTCCCAGTGCGGGAATTACCATGCTAACTTCACTGGTATCCCTTTTTACCCAGAAAAAAGTGAAGAAGAGTACGGCAATGACAGGAGAAATTACACTCCGGGGCAAAGTGTTGCCGGTTGGGGGAATAAAAGAAAAAATCCTGGCGGCCAAAAGGGCACGCATCAAGGATATCATTCTGTGTGAGGATAACAGAAAGGATGTTTTGGAGATTAAACCAGAATACCTGAAAGGTCTCAGGTTCCATTATGTCACCGACATGAGTGAGGTAATTGACCTGGCCATTACGAATCAAAAAGTAAGGAACGCCAAAAAACTTTAGAAAAGCATCAGAATTTTTCAAAAAGGAAATTGATATCGCTGATAGTCAGTTCCCCCATTCTCCTTATTTTTAGCACATGAATAAAATAATCATCGCCATTGACGGGTATTCTTCCACTGGGAAGAGCACTATGGCGAAACAGCTGGCAAAAGCCCTGGATTATGTTTATGTGGATACGGGCGCGATGTACCGGGCAATCACCCTCTTTGCAATTGAAAGTGGATGTATAGGCCCGGTAGGATTTAAAAAGGAAGCCCTGCTGGAGGCCCTTTCAAGAATTGAACTTGAATTTAAATACAATCCATCGCTGGAGTTTTCTGAGATGTTTCTCAATGGAAGAAATGTGGAAAAGGAAATCAGAACCCTTGAAGTATCCCAATATGTGAGTCAGGTTTCTGTAGTTCCGGAGGTACGTGAAAAGATGGTGGCTCTGCAGAAGGTAATGGGAAAAAACAAAGGCCTGGTCATGGATGGCCGTGATATTGGAACCGTTGTTTTCCCCCAGGCCGAGTTAAAGATTTTTATGACAGCATCACCCGATATCAGAGCAACGCGGCGTTACAAGGAATTGCTCGACAGGGGGGAAGAGATAAGTTTCGAAGAAGTGCTTGAGAATGTACAGGCCCGCGATTACATCGATTCACACAGGAAAGTCTCTCCCCTGAAACAAGCTGAAGATGCTGTGGTCATAGACAACTCTTCTATGAGCCAAAAGGAACAGTTTGAGCGTGCTTTGGCACTTGCCGAGCACAAGATTCAGAAAAACAAAAAAGGCGCTTAAAAGCGCCTTTTACAAGTATTATAGTTTGGGAATCACCAGTACCTGATCGGGATGGATCAGATCGGGATTTTTAAGGATATCAGTGTTGGCAGAGAAAATCTGCTTGTACTTCATCGGATCACCGTAATAATGTTTAGCTATTTTACTAAGGGATTCACCACTTTTAACTACGTGTCTGTGATAAACGCTTTCATCTGCTACAGTGATGTTCGCCTTGATGTCGGAAGGACTTTGACCACCAATTTCCTTGATCTTATCCCACAACAGGTTCTTTTCATATTGTGTTTTGGCCTGTCCTTTCACCTTTAACACTCCATTTTCCTCGCTTACTTTCCCGTCTGCGATCCCTAATTTTTCCCCAAGAGAAAGAACTCCCTGGTACTTTTCTTTTACGCTCATTGTTTACTATTTAATAGGTTTTAATAATGATCTGAAAGATACGAAATCTGGAAAGATACCGGGACGAACGGCATAAATTGTTAATATTTTTATTGCGGTCTGATATTAAGGTTGTTAAAACAAGATTTAAGTTGTACTTTTGCACACCTTTTTGACAAGTATTTAAGAGGAAAAGGGACAAAAAAACAAAAGAAAAACACCTTCCATAGATGTTGTCTTACTCTTAGAGGTTTATGGGATACAAATTTAAATCAGCAAATGGCTGACAAGAAAACAACAACAGAAGAAACTCAGGTAGCTGAGGTCGTTCAGGAAGAAAAGGTAGAAACCCCCAAGCAAGATCCTAAGGAATTCCTTAAGAATTTTGACTGGGACAAGTATGAAGAAGGAATTGAGCGAGTAGATGATTCCAAATTAGAGGAATTTGAAAAATTAGTAGCAGAGAATTTCGTTGATACAGCTGATGAAGAGGTTGTAGAAGGAACGGTAACACACCTTACAGACAGAGAGGCGATTATTGACATCAATGCCAAGTCTGAAGGAGTTATTTCCCTGAATGAATTTCGTTACAATCCAGGCCTTAAGGTTGGTGACAAAGTAGAAGTACTTATTGATATCCGCGAAGATAAAAGCGGACAGCTTGTACTTTCACACAGAAAAGCGCGTACGATTAAGGCATGGGATCGGGTTAACGCTGCCCATGATAAAGAAGAAGTAGTTACCGGTTTTGTAAAATGCAGAACCAAAGGGGGAATGATCGTGGATGTATTCGGAATCGAGGCGTTCCTGCCAGGTTCTCAGATCGACGTGAAACCCATACGGGATTACGATCAGTACGTTGGGAAGACCATGGAGTTCAAAGTGGTGAAGATCAACCACGAATTCAAGAACGTGGTAGTATCTCACAAAGCGCTTATTGAAGCCGATATCGAAGAACAGAAGAAAGAAATTATCAGTCAGCTTGAAAAAGGTCAGGTCCTTGAAGGTGTTGTGAAAAACATCACTTCATACGGAGTCTTTATCGACCTTGGTGGGGTAGACGGACTGATACATATTACCGACCTGTCATGGAGCAGGATCAACCATCCAAACGAGGTGGTAGATCTGGATCAGAAGCTCAATGTGGTAATTCTCGATTTCGATGATAATAAGTCGAGAATCCAATTAGGATTAAAACAACTGGAAAAACATCCATGGGATGCCCTTGGAGATGAATTCAAAGTTGGAGACAAGGTAAAAGGAAAAGTAGTCGTTATTGCTGATTACGGTGCCTTCCTGGAAGTTGCTGAAGGAGTAGAAGGACTTATCCACGTTTCTGAAATGTCATGGTCTACGCACCTTAGATCGGCGCAGGATTTCGTAAAAGTAGGAGATGAACTTGAAGCGGTAGTTCTTACACTCGACAGAGAAGACAGAAAAATGTCGCTTGGGATCAAGCAACTGACGCCAGATCCATGGACCGATATCACTTCTAAATACCCTGTTGGATCAAGACATAAAGGAATCGTCAGGAATTTCACCAATTTTGGTGTATTCGTTGAATTAGAAGAAGGAATTGATGGGTTGATTTATATTTCTGACCTGTCCTGGACTAAGAAGATAAAACATCCTTCAGAATTTGTAACTGTTGGAGATACTCTTGAAGTGGAAGTACTCGAATTGGACGTGGAAGGACGTAAGTTAAGCCTTGGCCATAAGCAAACCACTGACAACCCCTGGGATAAATACGAAAAGGAATTTGCCGTGGGCACAGTTCACAAGTCGGCGATTACTGAAATCGTAGACAAGGGTGCAGTGATCGACTTTAACAAGGACATTACGGCTTTCGTTCCACAGAGGCATATGGAGAAAGAAGATGGGAAAAAGCTTGGCAAAGGCGAAGAGGCCGAATTCAAGATCATTGAGTTCAACAAGGAATTCAAAAGAGTAGTGGCCAGCCATACTGCAATTTTCCGCGAAGAAGAACAACGTAATGTAAAAGCAGCACGTAAAAAGGCAGCAGCTCAGGCTGATGAGTCGAAACCCACACTAGGGGACGCCAACGAACAATTACAGGCGTTAAAAGATAAAATGGAAGGAAAAAAGTAATAGTAGATTTCCATGATATCTAACTTGAGTTATAGATTATACCCCGACTGGAAAGTCGGGGTATTTTTTTGCCCTTTTGTCCCTGGAGCAGGATTTGAGAACGATCCTATCATGGCCCCGCAATTATTGGTTAGAAATCGCTATTTTTGCTTTCGAATATGTTGGTAGCGCAAACCATGAGTCAAAAAGTACTTCTTTCCTCAAAAGAAATCCAAATTATTTTACATCGTCTTGCGTGCCAGCT
>JABDQK010000153.1 GCA_013042255.1 Flavobacteriaceae bacterium
TTGTCTGAAGTAAATGTTATTGGGATGTCATAGTCGATCAGACTTTTTCCGAATTGTGCCCTCCGAGCTCTTGCCGGATCCGTGACGATTCGTATCACTCCGCCCCCACCTCTGATACCTGCACCAACACCTGAAGGATTAATTTCGATATAATCTACCTGATCCATAGCGAATCGATATAAGAGTGTAAAATTAGTGAGTTGCACCCCGTCGAGAATGATCAAAGGGGTTGCGTTGTTGAGAGAATTCGGATTTCTTGCCCTGATGGTAAATACCCCGGAGCTTTCATCAATGGCATATCCCCTTGAACTCAGGTAGGTGCTTAACATCATATTGCGTCGCCAGTCATCTTCTTCAAAGAAATCAACTCTGCCCACACTATTATTTTTAATTTTTTCAATCCGTTGTTTCTTACTTTCTTCAAGCAGCAATACTTCATCGAGCATCTGTACCTTATAGAAGCCCTCGAATGCGGTAGCTTCCTGAACTTCTTTTAAAATTCTCGCTTCCTTATTTCCAAGTATTGATACCTGGTTTAACCCTAGTGGAGGCGTATAAGAGGGTTTAAACTGCACAAAAATCTTAGGTTGATACGATTTCCCATTTTTATCAATCGCCGCTATCTGTAATTTTTCGCCATCGATGGGAAAGAAGTTGTCCCTGGAAAAAAACTCCTGCTCCTCGGCTATACTTATGAACTCAGAGTCATTGAATTTAGTTGGCGAGATAAAATAGTCGTTTGTCCTCTTCTCATTAAAGGTCACTTTATAGCTAATCCCTTTTTCAAAATCGAAAAGATATTTGGGGGGTTTGTTTTTAATCGTATTCCATTGGTAACTGCTCCACCCCTGGGTAAGGAGAAGATTGTCTAATTCATAAGCTTTTCTCGGTGTCGGATTGATAAAATAGTAAGATGCATTTTCAACCGGGCCATTAAGATAGGGGGTAAGGAGGGTATAGGATGGCAGGTTATGGTGTCCTTTGTAAGCCTCGGTATTTTCCGGAAGTACCGAAACACTCAGGTTATTCCAGTATTTTGGGTCGATTCCCTTTACCGAAAATGACACTTTAATTGAATCATTGCTAAAGGTGTGTTCAGCCGCTTCGATTGCATGAGTTACAACACCCTTATGGTTATAATAAAGTCGCTCAAATACAGGTGTTCCCGTCTGGTCAAAGAGTGTAAACACATTGATTCCGGGAAAGAGGTCCTGTTTTGGAAATACTTTGATGACCTGGTCCTGATCTGCAAAGGAAATGTCAACAGCTTTTATACTGTCTCCGTTATGAATGCTGAGCAGGTAGTTCTGATTCTTCTGATTTGCCTGATTCAATCTGGCATTTAAGATCAGTCCGAGTTTATCCCTGAGGTCCTGAATAGTACAACTTATTCCTTGTTTTTCTATATATCCTACAGGAATTTTAAAGTCTTTGTTGTTAATGCTGAAGGTGGCAAAGTATTTAATTCCCTGTTTCGGGATAAGGGCAAACCTTCCAATCCCGAAGGAATTTAATTTAAAGCTCGCCACGGCTTTACCTGTTTCGTCTTCTACTTTCCCTTCCACAAATGGAAACCCAAAACCTTTTTCATCTTTAATGACGACCCCGTAAATGGAATTGACCCCTACCAGGGCATGCCCGCTTTCCGGGAGAAATTGTGCGTCGACCTGCAATTCTATTTCCTCTGTTGCGATCTCCTCAGTTTTCTCCGGATCTATGACGGTCAGCTCTTGTTCAAAATAATTGGCTTCGGAAAAATTACGCATCCAATTGGTATAAGCTTTAAAGCGATAGCTGCCCGTCGTAAATGTGCTGTCGAGCCTGATCAATCCGCTTCCCACGCCATTTTCTATTCTGATCAGTTGTTTTTTTACATCCCGATCAAGACTGTCCTGTATGATGCAATAGAGATTTTTCGTTTCCAGCGATCGTTTCTTTGTATCCTTGTCGAGTACATATGCCTTATACCCAACTCCTTCTCCTTTTATAAATACAGATTTATTGAGATGTACAAAAACCACTTCCCTAGGAAGTTCTGAATAAGCTTCAAAAGCAGGGACTAAATCATCAACCGCGGATGGTGGCTGGGCTTTTGTATGATAAAAAGTAAGTAAGAGAAATGGGAGAAGCAGATATTTCATAGAAGGGTCTTTGTGTTTATGAAGATTCAAAGAAAGGGGAATCCTACAAAAAATAAAAGTGTTTGTAATTACTTTTTATTTACGGAAATTCCTGAATACAAACTAGGAGATAGTCGCTCCGTTATTGACTCCCGATGCTTCTGGGCTTAAAAAAACCAAACTACCTTCCTCGTTTTCTGTCATTAGGATCATTCCTTCACTTTCAACGCCTCGTAATGGTCTGGGAGCCAGGTTTACCAATACAGTGACTTTTTTTCCAATAATTTCCTCGGCAGCATAATGCTCTGCAATTCCCGAGACAATGGTTCTTGTGTCGATCCCCGTATCCACTTTAAGCACCATTAATTTTTTGGTCTTTGGCATTTTTTTAGCTTCGAGGATGGTCCCCACTCTCATATCCATTTTAGTGAAGTCATCGTAGGAGATTGTTTCTTTTTGTGGCATTACATCTTTATTTTGTGAGGTGTTTGCTTTTTTGGTAGCCTCTAATTTATCGAGTTGAGCTTTAATCTCGCTGTTCTCAATTTTTCGGAATAACAACTCGGGTTTTCCTAAAACATGTGCTCGCGGAATCAGGGTTTTTTCTGATGAAATACTATCCCATCCCAATTCTGAGGTCATTTCCCCAAACCCAAGCATCGCTTTTAGTTTTTCTGAAGTAAAGGGTAAAAAGGGTTCACTCAGTACCGCCAGACTTGCAGCAATCTGCAAAGCGGTATGCATGATGGTTGCCACTCTGCTTTCATCTTCCTTAATCACCTTCCAGGGTTCCTGATCTGCTAGGTATTTATTCCCAAGGCGAGCGAGGTTCATCAATTCCTGACCAGCTTCTCTGAAGCGATATCGCTCAATGGAATCAGCGATGTCTATCGGAAACTGCCGAAGGGCTCTCAAGGCTTCCTTGTCTTCTGAGGTCAATGCTCCGGCTACCGGAACAACTCCCTGGTAATACTTTTGGGTGAGGACAACCACCCTGTTTACAAAATTCCCAAAAATAGCCACAAGTTCATTGTTGTTGCGTGCCTGGAAATCGGCCCAGGTAAAATCATTATCCTTGGTCTCAGGGGCGTTTGCCGTGAGGGTATAACGAAGCACATCCTGGGCATCCGGGAAGTCGAGCAGATATTCATGCAGCCATACTGCCCAGTTTTTAGAAGTTGATAATTTCTGGCCTTCCAGGTTGAGAAATTCGTTGGCAGGTACATTTTCGGGCAGGATAAAGTCGCCATGTGCCTTGAGCATACTTGGAAAAATGATACAGTGGAAGACAATATTATCTTTCCCAATAAAGTGTACCAATTTGGTGTCTTCCTCCTGCCAATAAGGTCTCCAGTCTTTTCCTTCGCGTTCAGCCCATTCTTTAGTGGAAGAAATATATCCTATCGGAGCATCAAACCATACATACAACACCTTTCCCTCACCCCCTTCTACAGGAACAGGAATACCCCAGTCGAGGTCCCTCGTCACTGCCCTGGGTTTAAGACCGTCGTCAATCCATGACTTACACTGGCCATAAACATTGGGTTTCCAGTCATTTTTATGTTCTACCAGAATCCATTGTTTCAGGAAATCTTCATAGCGTTCCAGAGGCAGAAACCAGTGTTTTGTTTCCTTCAGGGTTGGGATTGCACCGGAAAGGGTCGACTTTGGGTTGATGAGGTCGGTCGCATTCAGGGAAGAGCCACAGTTTTCACATTGGTCCCCATAGGCCTCTTCATGTCCGCATTTGGGGCATGTCCCTGTCACAAACCGATCAGCAAGAAATTGCTCTTCCTGTTCGTCGTAAAGCTGTGCTGTTGTTTCTTCAATGAAATCTCCTTTTTCATAAAGTTTGAGGAAAAAATCACTGGCAGTCTGATGATGGATTTTAGCAGAGGTTCTGGAATAGTTGTCAAAAGTAATTCCGAAATCTTCAAAGGATTTTTTAATGATCCCGTGATATTTGTCGATCAGCTCTTTGGGTGATACCCCCTCTTTTTTTGCCTTCATCGGTATGGCAAAGCCGTGTTCATCGCTTCCGCAAACAAATACAACTTCTCTGCCGGTGAGACGTAAAAAACGGGCATAAATATCTGCAGGGACATATACCCCTGCTAAATGCCCGATATGAATGGGGCCATTGGTGTATGGTAATGCAGCAGTTATAGTGTGCCGGGAGAATTTCTTAGGTTCCGATGCCATTAAGCTCATGGATTAAGGCACAAAAATAACCATTT
>JABDQK010000157.1 GCA_013042255.1 Flavobacteriaceae bacterium
ATAAATGATACTTGAATGACATTGTAGTTTTGGTCTGATTCGAGATAGAATCTACCGTTGTCATTGGTGATCGTCCCTTCCGTTGAGTTTGGAAAAATGACATTGGCAAAGGCCACAGGATCTCCATTATCATCTACTACAATACCACTTACCTTCGTCTGTGAAAAACAAAGAGTAGTGATAAAAAGTAACAAGGCGATCAGGATTATCCTCATAGATGAAGCTCGTGATTCCGGGATCTATTTTGAATTCTATTCTTAATTCCCTTCTTATCTGGGTTTTAAATCTTCCGGAAAAAATACGGATAAAAAAAACTTCGCCAACACCGGAGTGACGAAGTTTTTATAAGTTTTATTAAGGTCACAATTATTTGTACATCACCTTTTTAACAGCATTGATAACATCCTGGTGATTGGGTAACCACTCTTCCAGTAATCCCGGGGAATACGGGGCAGGAGTATCTGCTGTGTTGATCTTTACTACAGGGGCGTCCAGATAGTCAAAAGCTTTGGACTGCACCTGGTAAGTAATCTCTGTTGCTACATTCCCAAAGGGCCATGCCTCTTCAAGAATCACCAGGCGGTTGGTCTTTTTTACCGATTTCAGGATAGCTTCACTGTCCATTGGCTTTACTGTCCGGAGGTCAATAATCTCACATTGAATTCCTTCCTTTTCAAGTTCTTCGGCTGCTTTATAAGCTTCTTTGATAATCTTGCCAAATGAAACTATAGTGACGTCTTTCCCTTCTCTTTTAATTTCAGCAACACCCAGAGGAATAGTGAAATCACCTTCAGGCACTTCTCCTTTATCCCCATACATCTGCTCAGATTCCATAAAAATTACCGGGTCGTCATCACGAATAGATGCTTTGAGCAATCCTTTGGCATCCTTAGGATTTGACGGTACTACAACCTTAAGGCCTGGGCAGTTGGCATACCAACTTTCAAAGGCCTGTGAATGCGTAGCGGCAAGCTGACCCGCAGAGGCTGTAGGACCTCTGAAGACGATAGGACAATTGAACTGCCCTCCAGACATTTGCCTGATTTTGGCAGCATTATTGATGATCTGATCAATTCCGACCAGGGCAAAATTGAAGGTCATAAATTCAATGATAGGGCGGTTACCTATCATGGCAGAACCGACACCTATACCTGAAAAACCTAATTCTGAAATAGGAGTATCAATAACCCGGTCAGGGCCAAATTCATCCAGCATCCCTTTCGATGCCTTATAAGCACCATTGTATTCAGCCACTTCCTCCCCCATCAGGTAAATCGACTCGTCCCTCCTCATTTCTTCCGACATGGCTTCTGCAATAGCTTCCCGAAATTGAATTGTCTTCATATGCTTGTATTTCTCATCCTGAATTCTAATCAAAATGCCAACAAAAATAGGAAAATATCCTTCAAATAGACCTTACAAAAAAGGAAAATCAAATTAAATTTTTATTATGCATGCATAGTATTTTAGAATTTTATTGGTTATCTTTGAGGCCTTATTATTTCAAAAAAATACCTCATATGAATATATTAGTTTGTATCAGTAATGTTCCCGATACGACCTCCAAGATCAATTTTACCCAGGACAACACTAAATTCGATACTACGGGTGTTCAATTTGTGATCAACCCCAATGACGAATTTGGTCTTACCCGTGCTATGTGGTTTAAAGAAAAGCAGGGTGCTACTGTACATGTGGCCACTGTGGGAGGCCCCAGTGTAGAATCTACCATGAGAAAGGCCCTGGCGATTGGTGCCGATGAGGGAATAAGAATCAACGCCGAGCCTACCGACGGTTATTTTGTGGCTCAGCAACTCGCCGAAGTGATAAAAAACGGCGGGTACGACTTAATCATTGCCGGCAGGGAATCAATTGACTACAATGGCGGAATGGTCCCGGGAATTATCGCTGCCACTCTCGACATAAATTTTGTCAACACCTGCATCGGCTTAGAAATCGAAGGTGAAAAAGTTAAAGCCATAAGGGAAATAGACGGGGGAAAGGAGACCCTGGAAACATCTCTACCATTAATCATTGGCGGGCAGAAAGGCCTTGTAGAAGAAAGTGACCTGAGAATTCCAAACATGAGGGGCATTATGATGGCACGACAGAAAAAATTGAATGTTCTGGAGCCTGTTGATACTGTTCATGCCACTACTGATAAGTCGTTCGACAAGCCTGCTCCGAAAGGACCGGTTAAACTTGTTGACGCTGATAACGTAGAAGAATTGATTGATTTGTTGCACAACGAGGCTAAAGTAATTTAATAGTACTCCTTAAAAAATTTAAAGAATATGTCCATATTAGTTTATACAGAAGCCGAGAGCGGAAAATTAAAGAAGAATGCCTTTGAAGCTGCTTCCTACGCCTATAAAGTAGCAGGAGAAATGGGTACAGAGGTAACAGCTATCAGCTTTAATGTCTCTGATAATTCAGCCCTTGGGAATTACGGAGTAAGCAAGGTATTAAAAGTGGAGGATGAAAAATTAAAGACTTTTCATGCCAGAGCATACGCCAGTGCGATTGCCGAAGCGGTTAAAAAAGTAGGAGCACAGGTGGTGATCCTCAGCTCCAGTACCGATTCTAAATATCTGGGAGGTTTGCTTGCCGGGATGCTTAAGGCCGGATATGTACCAAATGCAGTTGCAGCACCTGACAGCGTTCAACCTATGGTAGTTAAGAGAATGGCCTTTAGTAATAAAGGTTTTGCACATACTGAAGTCAATACAGATATTAAAATTATCGGTGTGTCTAATAATGCGTTCGGCATAATTGAAAATTCTACCAGTCTACAAGAAGAATC
This sequence comes from Flavobacteriaceae bacterium, assembly GCA_013042255.1. Classification (GTDB taxonomy): domain Bacteria; phylum Bacteroidota; class Bacteroidia; order Flavobacteriales; family Flavobacteriaceae; genus Muriicola. The sequence continues at coordinate 2,804 of JABDQK010000157.1, forward strand.
CTTTAGTCCTGAAGCGGGTGAAAAGGACTTTGCAACCAGGTCAGTAGAAGTAGATAAAGTGGTTGGTGAAGTGACTATTGCCGATGCCGATATTGTAGTATCTGCAGGTCGTGGCCTAAAAGGACCAGAAAACTGGGGTATGATCGAGGAACTGGCTGAAGTACTGGGGGCCGCAACGGCATGTTCAAAACCAGTCAGTGATATGGGATGGAGATCGCATGGGGAACACGTTGGGCAGACAGGGAAACCCGTGGCCAGTAATCTTTATATTGCCATTGGTATTTCGGGTGCAATCCAACACCTTGCCGGGGTAAGTGCCTCCAAAGTTAAAGTAGTGATCAACACCGATCCGGAAGCTCCCTTCTTTAAAGCGGCTGATTACGGAATCGTAGGGGATGCCTTTGAAGTAGTCCCGAAACTCATCGAAAAATTAAAGGAATTTAAGGCCCAGAACGCCTAATTTTTGTTAATTTGTGCCTTTAAAGGGCTGTTTAAATACCAGGGACAATCCTTAATATTTATACAGCCCTTTATGGTATTTGAGTGATTATGAGTCTAGTTAGATTAAAAATTAAAGGAATATCTTACAGTCAAACACAAAATGGGGCATATGCCCTTATTTTAAATGAGGTTGACGGAGATCGAAAACTTCCCATTGTGATTGGAGCTTTTGAGGCACAATCCATTGCCATTGCTCTTGAAAAAGAGATCAAACCCCCAAGGCCTCTCACTCATGACCTTTTTAAAAATTTTGCCGACAGGTTCGATATCATTGTCAAACAAGTGATCATCCACAAGCTCGTTGATGGCGTTTTTTATTCAAGCATCATCTGCGAGCGAGAGAAGGTGGAAGAAATAATCGATGCGCGTACTTCCGATGCCATCGCCCTTGCCCTTCGGTTTAACGCTCCCATTTTTACATATAAAACTATTCTTGACAAAGCGGGTATTTTCCTCAAATTCTCTTCCAAGGAAAAGGATAAAGACGAAGTTGATGACAGTATAGTAGTAGATGAGATTTTGCAGGAAGGTGAAACCGTGGAGATTGATCCGGGTTCAACTGCCCCATATAAGGAATTGAGCATGGATGAACTTCACAAGGAGCTCGACAAAGCAGTTGCAAATGAAGATTATGAAAAGGCGGCCAGACTACGGGACGAAATTTCCAAACGCAAATGATTTACTAGACCCCTCCGTATGAAGCCAGGAATTTGGATCCTTTCCCTTTTTATGTTGCTGTTTTTCCATGGCTTTGGTCAAGAGATTCCCACAAAAGACAGCGTGGAATTGGACAGTACCTCTCATGTTTCTGTTTTGCCCGTACAGGAAGTTACCCCGGAAATAGTGAGTCCGATCATTGCCAATCAGGGCTTTTCCCTTGATAGTCTCTGGCGTGGTGCTCTGGGCATGCTGGCTCTGCTCCTGATCGCATATCTGTTCTCATCCAACCGCAGGGCGATAAACTGGAAAACAACAGCCATAGGCCTTGGGATACAATTGTCCCTTGCCATAGGAATTCTTAAAGTCCCTGCAATTCAATGGTTCTTTAATAAACTGGGGCAGTTCTTCAATGAGATCCTTAAATATACAATGGCAGGCAGTGAGTTTATATTCGGTGGCCTTCTCAATCTCGACAATCCCAACATAGGCTATATTTTCGCTTTTCAGATCCTGCCGACCATCATTTTCTTTTCTGCTCTTACCTCAGTTCTATACTATCTCGGTATCATCCAAAAGATTGTAAAAGGCCTCGCCTGGTTGCTTACCCGGATTCTGGGTATATCGGGAGCTGAAAGTCTGAGCGTTTCAGGAAATATCTTTTTGGGTCAGACCGAAGCGCCATTGTTGATCAAGGCTTACCTGGAGAAGATGAATAAATCTGAAATCCTTTTGGTGATGATCGGTGGAATGGCTACGGTTGCAGGTGGCGTACTTGCAGCCTATATCGGTTTCCTCGGAGGAAATGACGAACAACTTCGACTCGAATTTGCCCGGCACCTTATCGCCGCATCCGTTATGGCTGCCCCGGGGGCGATAGTGATCTCAAAAATCCTGTATCCCCAAACGGAGAATGTAAACAGGGAAATCCATGTCTCTACGGAAAAAATTGGCGCAAATATCCTCGATGCCATTGCAAACGGAACCACAGAAGGCCTGAAACTAGCTGTTAATGTTGGGGCCATGCTATTAGTTTTTGTTGCCTTTATTGCCATGATTAATGGCATTCTGGGCTGGGCAGGCGATCTGACGGCCATCAATGGATGGATCAGTGAAAATTCGGTTTATGACCAGCTTTCACTGGAAGCAATTCTCGGTGTAATTTTTGCACCCTTGATGTGGTTGATTGGGGTTAATTCACAGGACGTATTACTCATGGGACAATTGTTGGGTGTAAAACTGGCCGCCAGTGAATTTGTTGGGTATATACAGCTGGCCGAACTCAAGGATTTCAGCAGCGGCACCCATTTCTCCTTTAACAAGTCGATCATTATGGCGACATATATGCTATGCGGGTTTGCCAACTTTGCTTCTATCGGTATTCAGATCGGTGGGATTGGTTCCCTGGCCCCCGGACAGCGTAAAACGCTCTCTGAATTCGGGATGAAGGCCGTTTTAGGGGGAACCCTGGCATCACTTCTCTCTGCCACTTTCGCCGGAATGATCCTGGGGTAGTGTCCGCCCTGCTTTCGTTGATAAGTTTTAAAAAGAAGCATGCTCCGCTGATTTATTCTAAGGCAGGGATTTTCTAATTTTACGACAATATCATATTTGACTTATTTATGAAACAATATCACGACCTGCTTAAACACGTCCTGGAGAAAGGAAATAAAAAAAGTGACCGTACGGGGACAGGGACTATTTCTGTTTTTGGCTACCAGATGCGATTCGACCTCAGTGAGGGATTCCCTATGGTCACCACAAAAAAACTACACTTAAAATCCATTGTTCACGAGTTACTTTGGTTCCTAAAAGGGGATACCAATGTGAAATACCTTCAGGAGAACGGCGTTCGGATATGGAATGAATGGGCGGATGAAAATGGCGAACTAGGGCCTGTGTATGGCTACCAATGGCGGAACTGGAACGGAGATGGAATCGATCAGATCCAGGACCTTATCGACAAGCTAAAAAACAATCCCGATAGCAGAAGAATGATGGTGGCCGCCTGGAATCCGAGCGTTTTACCGGATTCCTCAAAATCCTTTTCGGAAAATGTGGCCGATGGTAAAGCTGCCCTCCCCCCCTGTCATGCCTTTTT
>JABDQK010000158.1 GCA_013042255.1 Flavobacteriaceae bacterium
CATTTCCTTTTACCCTGGTAATTTTAAAAATATGCAAGTTGGCTTGCCTTGCCAAATCGATAAAAGTTACTTCCTGCTGAAACGGAACAATAGTAGTGAAAATGCCTTCTGGTGCCAGAAGCTTATCAACGCTGCTTAGCAGTTCATCAAAAGGGAGGGAGTTGTTCTGCCTGGCTAAGTCACGTGATTTATCTCCGCTGTGGGTTCCTTCTACATGGAAGGGTGGGTTTGAGACAATCAGCTCATAAGTTTCTTCCATCTCTTCAACCATTTCGTCTAAACCTGCATGGTAACAAAACAATCGGTCTGCCCAGGGTGAAGCTTCAAAATTTTCGACACATTGTTCGTAGGCCGCCTCTTCAATCTCGATGGCGTCAATGGTTTCTGCATTGCTGCGTTGTGCGAGCATCAGGGCGATCAGGCCGGTGCCAGCACCTACGTCAAGAATATTTATTGGCCTATGCACAATAGGTGTCCAGGCTCCCAGGAGCACCCCATCTGTTCCTATTTTCATAGCACATCGATCCTGATGGACCTCAAATTGCTTAAATCGAAACGGTTTGTTCAAAGCTTGCTGGTCTGTTTTAATTATGAGCTATCCCTTAATCATTCAGATAGAGGGAAACAAGACCTTCCGGGGTTTCAACGAAAATGGTCTTTTCTTCCCGATCAATACTTGTTATTATATCGTCATTAATAGGGATCAGGAGCTGTTTGCCTTCTTTTTCGGCCACAAACAATGCCTGAGAGGCAGCGTCATTTATCGAAACCAGGGTCCCAATATTGCCGTAGTTCTTATCTATCAAAGTAAAACCAATGACTTCGTGGTAATAAAATTTCTTCCCACTCAATTTTGGGAGAAGTTCAAGCGGAAGGTAGATTTCAGATCCCAGGATACGATCGGCATCGGGTTCGTCATTAACCTCTTCAAATCTTACCCGTAGTAGGTTGGATCTGTGAAGCTGACTCTTTTCAATAAAAAAAGGAACCAGACTATTTCCGAGGGAAATAAGCACTGATTCCAGATTTTCGTATAGTTCAGGTTCGTCGGTGTCCAACTTAATGAGCACCTCCCCTTTAAAGCTGTATTTTGAAACGATCTTGCCCAGGTAGAAGCATTCTTCCTTCCGCATCGATCGATGTCCCATTATTCCTTATCTGCAGCGGGTTTAGGATCTTCTTTTGCAGGGGCTTCCTCTGCCGGAGCTTCTTCGGCCTTAGCCTCTGGAGCTACTTCTTCCGCTTTAGCCTCTGGAGCTGCTTCTTCCGCTTTAGCCTCTGGAGCTGCTTCTTCCGCCTTGGCTTCAGGGGCAGCCTCTTCAGCAGGTGCTGCTGCTTCTGCTTCGGTTTCCTGGGCTACAGATTCCTCGGGAGCAGGAGCGGTTTCAAGTGCTTCCACTTCCTCTTCAGCAGAAACTGCTTCCGGAGTTTCAGGTAATTCTGCTTCTGCAGCCGCCTGGGCTCTTTTTTCGGAAACTTCTCTTTCTGCTTCCAGTGCTTTTTTCCTTGCTTCCTGCTGAGCCTTGCTGAGGTTTTCCTCTTTCTTGGCTACAGCTTTGGATTTTTCTTCAAGCCAGGCCTGGAATTTCTTTTCTGCTTCTTCTTCAGTTAGGGCTCCTTTGCGAACACCGGCCATAAGGTGATGTTTTAAAAGAACTCCTTTATATGATAAAATACGTCTCGCCGTATCTGAAGGCTGTGCTCCGTTAAACAACCATTTTACTGAGTCGTCAACATTTACTTCGATAGTCGCAGGATTGGTATTCGGATTGTAGATCCCTAATTTTTCAAGGAATTTTCCATCTCTTTTTGCACGGCCATCGGCAGCTACGATCCAATAAAATGGCTTACCTTTTTTTCCGTGTCTTTGAAGTCTGATTCTAACTGGCATATCACATTAATTTTGTAGGGTACCCGACCCTCGGTTATTAATTCTACTCTCCCCTGTTTAGAAAGAGCGTGCAAATATACACTTTATCATTAATTCCACAATTATTCTCAGACTACTTTTTACCTAACTATTATACCGAATGAGCATTTAACACTTCTTATGAAAAATCGTTAAAAGCCTTATAAAGTACCGTATTTACTTGGATAAGCGAGATTTTCTTGTATCTTATATACAGTTGTTGAAAGTCAACAACGGAATAATTTAAAAATGAAGATTGATTAATGAAGTATTCAGAAAAAATTTCAAATAAGCTAAACGATTTATTAATTCTTACATATGACGCAAAAAGGGGATACTCCCTGGCTGCTGAGAAGGTCGAAAATCCGGCAGTAAAAAGTTTCCTGGAAGATAAAGCCAACCAGAGGTTTAATTTCGGGCAAGAACTCAAATCAGAAATCCTCACATATGGTGATCTCCCGGAAGACAGTGGAAGTATTAAAGGAGATTTCCACCGAGCATGGATGAAATTCGTATCAACAGTAAGCTCCAATGAAACAGAGAAATTGCTGGATGAAGTAGAGCGTGGAGAAAAAAAGATCCTCAGTGCCTATAAGGATCTGTTGGAAAATAAGGAATGGATCCTGCCCAACTCCACACGTGACCTCCTGAGCAAACAGCGGGACGCAATTGAAAAAGCGCTGGAGACCTCCAGAATGTATGAAGAAGTAGTCTCCTAGAACACTGTAATATTATAAAAAGGAAAATCCGGCATTGGCCGGATTTTTTGTTTGGATTCTGCTTA
>JABDQK010000159.1 GCA_013042255.1 Flavobacteriaceae bacterium
GCTATTACGCTCCCTTAAGTAAGGATACCATCGCAGTAACTGATTATGAACTACCCTACAGTAGCGCTATGGGGAAAAACAATTTCTGGGGAGTACAATTTCATCCTGAGAAAAGCAGTGATATCGGTGAGCGGATATTAAACAATTTTATCAACCTGTAAATGAGGATAATCCCGGCAATAGATATCATCGAAGGAAAATGTGTGCGTCTCTCAAAAGGAGATTACAGTACACAAAAGGTATATAACGAAAATCCGCTCGAGGTAGCGAAGTCTTTTGAGGCGCACGGGATCAGATATTTACACCTGGTAGATTTGGATGGGGCAAAGTCGAACCATATTGTGAATTACAAGATCCTTGAAGAACTGGCTTCCAAAACTTCTCTGCAGATAGATTTTGGGGGCGGACTCAAATCGGATGAGGACCTGAAAATAGCCTTTGAGTCGGGTGCCCAACAGATAACCGGAGGAAGTATAGCCGTAAAGAACCGTTCTACTTTTCTTACTTGGTTGAAACAATACGGGGCAGATAAAATAATTTTAGGGGCCGATGCTATGAATGAAAAAATCGCGGTATCGGGTTGGCAGGAAGGCTCTGAACTCCAATTAATTCCGTTTATCAGGGAATATCAGCAGGAAGGGGTAGCCTACGTGATTTGTACAGATATCAGTAAGGATGGGATGCTGCAGGGCCCCTCCACAGAACTCTATAAGAAAATTCTGGAAGATGCCAGGGGTAAGAATAAAGATGCAGAAGTATCCAAAACCTCAAAGGAAGAAAATAGAATGCTTAAGTTAATAGCAAGTGGAGGTATTACTACAATGGACGACATTTATACTTTGAACTCCCTGGGCTGCGAGGGGGCTATCCTGGGCAAGGCTATTTACGAAAACCGCATAGCCCTTAAAGAATTGGAAACCTATATCCTGAAGGCATGAGTACAGCTGGGTCAGAATTGAGTAAAGAAATAAAGAAAAATGTCATTTACAGGATGGATGAAAGCCTGCGAATGATAGAAAAGAGCCTTAGTGAGGTAAAGGAAGAAGAAGTATGGCACAGGCCTAATCAGGCTTCCAATAGTATTGGTAATATCATGGTGCATTTGTGTGGAAATATCACCCAGTATATACTAGCCGGAATAGGAGGGAATAAAGATGAGCGCCAACGAGATGCGGAATTCACAATTAGTGGAGGAATAAGTAAAGAGCAATTGATGGCAGACCTGATTAGTTTAATTGAACAGGTGAAAGAGGTCGTAGATGGCTTGACAGACGAACAGTTGATAAAATATTATAAGGTTCAGGGTTTTAGTTTGAGCGGTGTTGGAATTCTGATGCACGTGGTGGAACATTTATCCTATCATACGGGTCAGATTGCCTTTTGGGTTAAATACCTAAAAGCAAAGGACCTTCAGTTTTACTCAGGAATCGACCTGAACATAAAGAATGAGAATTAGATGTTGACAAAACGGATTATCCCCTGTCTTGATATAAAAAACGGCCGGACCGTAAAAGGGGTGAATTTTGTGGATTTGAGAGACGCCGGAAATCCGGTTGAACTGGCAGAGCGATATGCCGAAGAAGGGGCAGACGAGCTTGTGTTTCTCGATATTTCTGCTACAGAAGAAGAACGCAAAACCCTGGCCATGCTAGTGAAGAGTGTTGCTGAAAGGGTTAATATCCCGTTCACTGTAGGAGGGGGTATTTCTTCGGCCTCAGATGTAAGTATGCTTCTGAAAAACGGAGCGGATAAAATTTCTGTCAATTCCTCAGCTGTAAAAAATCCGGCCCTGATCGACGAGTTGGTAGCAAAGTTTGGCTCACAATGTATCGTAGTGGCCATAGATGCCAAATTGTTAAATGGGGAATGGAAGGTACACCTGGTAGGAGGAAAGGTGCCTACGGATATTGATTTATTTGATTGGGCCAGGGAAGTTGAAAAACGGGGTGCAGGTGAAATTCTATTTACCTCTATGAATCATGACGGCACTAAAAATGGATTTGCCAATGAAGCGCTTGCCGAATTGTCACAATGTGTAAATATTCCCATTATAGCCTCAGGTGGAGCAGGACAGCCACAGCATTTTCTAGACACCTTTGTTGAGGGAAAGGCCGATGCGGCACTAGCTGCCAGCGTTTTTCATTTTAAAGAAATTGGGATATGGGACTTAAAGGATTACCTTTCAAAGAACAATATCCCGGTACGTAAGAGAGTTCAGGTACAACCTTAAAAGAGGGCAAATATGAAAATAGACTTTGCAAAAAACAAGGATGGGCTGGTTCCCGCAATTATACAGGATGTTTATACACAAAAGGTTCTGATGTTGGGGTATATGAATCAGGATGCCCTTGATAAAACAATGAAAAATGGGAGGGTGACTTTCTATAGCAGGACTAAAAAGCGGCTCTGGACAAAAGGGGAGGAGAGTGGCAATTATTTGGAAGTTGTAAATATCCAACCCGATTGTGACCTTGATACTTTGCTGATAAAAGTGGTCCCGGAAGGCCCCACCTGTCATAAAGGCACGGATACCTGCTGGGGAACTGAAAACAAAATGTCCTATGGATTTTTATCAGATCTAGAAAAGATTATAACAGACAGGCAGAATAATGCAACAGTAGATAAAAGTTATGTGGCTTCATTATTTGAAAATGGCATAAATAAAATCGCTCAGAAAGTGGGGGAAGAGGCCGTGGAAGTTGTTATTGAAGCCAAGGACAACAACGACAGCCTATTCCTTAGCGAAAGTGCTGATCTGCTATTCCATTTTCTTATACTTCTGCGCGCCAAGGGATATGATCTGGACTCGGTAGTTCGTGTGTTACAGGACAGGCATTAAGTACACAGGCAGTTTTAGGAGTAGAAGTCCGAAGTCACCACCAGACTACAAAGAATTTTTTGTATTCACCCTTGTTTTTTCTCATCCAAACCATGGGTGAGCTATGCTTGAGCATTCTGAGGTTCATTTCGAGTAATAAATTAAATTGATTTATCCAACTTACTTCTTCATAAGGATTTAACACCCATTCATCTTTGGTGGGCAAGTAGTAAAGATAACCCTCGAATTTCCGGGAATTGAATTGTTCAAAGCGAAGCCAGAAGCCGGAAATACACCCTTGGTTCAAAGGTCTTATTCCTATCTGATCGGCGGTAAACGGAGTAAAAAGTTGTGCTTTAAAACAGGTTTGTTGTTTAAGCTGATCAGCTTCCAATC
>JABDQK010000160.1 GCA_013042255.1 Flavobacteriaceae bacterium
GCACATCGGAATCCGATATAATCAGTTGCCATATACTGCGGCAGGAATCTACGCTGAGCCGGATCTAACCAGTATGCCCGATCTCGCCAGGATCCTCCCTTGTAAACACGAACTTCATCGTTGATAAGAGTAGTCCTCTCATTACTGGTATCATAACCTCTGATGATGTTTCCTGCAGAATCCCTTTCCACTTTATGCTTTGGGGAATCGTACATTTTGCGTTGATTTTCCTCGTCTTCTTCATCACTAAACCGGTCAAAGAATCTGGTAGATCCCGGATCACCATCCCTGTACCCTCTATTATCACTTTTTGAAAAGTTGGTTCTGAGATAGGTTTCTTCCTCATCAACCGGCACCATCAGGATCTCCCCTGGCAGGTTTACCGCTACTACTTTACCATTAGGCAGGGTGTCATACACTATGCTGTCCCTCAGGATTTCTACTTTTCCGTCTTCGCCAATAGCGGTTTTGGAATAAATATTTCCTCGGTAATAGTTAAAGTCACTTATTTCATCATCCACAATAGGTCGGTATACATCGGCAACCCATTCGGCTACATTACCTGCCATATCGTATAATCCAAGATCGTTGGGTTTATAAGACTTCACTTCGGCAGTAATATCTGCACCATCATCAGACCAACCGGCAATTCCGCCGTAATCTCCTTTTCCCTGTTTGAAGTTAGCAAGTTGATCACCCCTTCCGACTCTTTGTCCGTTTCGGGTATATTCACCTTCCCATGGGTATTTTTTCCTTCCTCTGTAGTTATTGTACTCCCTGCTTCCCTGTAGGGCAGCAGCTGCGTATTCCCATTCTGTTTCGGTGGGAAGACGATATTCCGGGCTTATAATTCCGCTACTTCGCTTCGCAAAAGTAGAGACAGAGTCTTTTTTCTTATTTCCCTGAAGGGAATCGATCTGGCCATTATAAACAGATTCAGGCCTGTTAAGATAGGCTTCGGTACTAAATGTTCCTGCAACCTCACCGGTTACGGCCTGGTATTTTGCATCTTTTGCAAGAAATCCTTCCCGCTCCAGAACAGCTTCATTGACACGATCTGTTCTCCATTCGGCAAACTGAGTAGCCTGTATCCAGTTTACACCTACTACAGGGTATTCTGCATAAGCTGGGTGACGCAGGTAGTTATTGGTCATAGTCTCATTGAAACCCAAACGGTTACGCCATACCAGGGTGTCCGGAAGGGCACCTTTATAGATATTAGCATATTTTGGGTTTTCAGGAGGATATACACTTTTCAGATAGTCGAGATACTCCAAATACATAACATTGGTTACCTCGGTTTCATCCATATAAAATGACTGAACGTGTTGTTGTGTAGGCGTGTTATTCCAGTCGTGCATCACATCATCCTGAACTTTACCTTTGGTGAAGGTTCCCCCTTCAATAAAGACAAGTCCGGGTGCTGTTTCCTGCTCTTTAAAATCTGAGTTGTATTGAAAACCTCCTTCTTTGGCATTGATCTTCCAGCCTGTGGCCCTGGATACATTTTTAGAACTAGAAGATTTTTTACAGCTGGTCACTGTAAATCCTGCTACTAGTACGGTGCAAGAGAGTACAACTTTGATAAATTGTTTTTTCATCTGTTGATCTTTGATTTAATAGTTTTTCAGATTCGGATCGAATGAACTTTGTGCCGATGAATGCGTTCTTACGTCAGAATCTGTTCCTTTCAGGACTTCCTTTGCTTTAGTCTGTTCAACCTCTTGAAAAGACTCGGTTTAATGATTAAATTTTACTTTCGGCTACTTAAACGATGTTTTACTTATAATATTTTATTGCTCTGTAATTTCTTAAGGCCTGTTCACCGTATAATCTGGCCAACATTACAAATTCATAACGGAACAAATATCATTATAGTATGGAGGGCCGTTTTTCTTTCTTGTTTGAGGTTAAAAAAAAATAAGGTTCTACAGGCTAAGGCTATATCTTGCGGAAGCACATCGACGAACAACCTTTTGTTTTCGATGGGATAAGCGCAAATTTAGCAGGGTTTTGTACAAGATATTCTCAAATTGGCCGTTTACCAGATGTATAATTAACAAAATTCTGTAGTGAACCTTAGGGCAAAGTAAAATACGGAAGGATAATTGTCCTGTTATCCCATGGCCGTTTTACCAATTCAATGCAGGTTCAGGAAAATATATTAGTTCATTTAAGTGTGAAAAATATGAGAAAATTAACGGGATTGATTCTTTTATTATGTGCTGGTAACCTTCTGGCACAACAAGAAAGGGTAATCACAACGGCTGTACCTTTTTTAACCATTGCCGCTGATGCACGCGCTGCGGGGATGGGAGATATGGGTGTTGCTACATCTACAGATGCCTTTTCCCAGCAATGGAACCCTGCAAAATTTGCCTTTGCTGAACAAAAAATGGGAATAGGCGTGAGTTATACACCCTATCTGGAAAGTATTATTACAGATATTTCTTTGTTGAATGGTAGTTTCTACAACAAAATTAATGATAGAAGTGCTTTTGCATTTAGTCTTCGCTATTTTACCCTTGGTGAAATTGAATTAAGACAATTTGCCAATGATCCGGGGACACTGGCAAAACCCAACGAACTTGCCCTCGATGGTTCGTATTCTCTGAAATTGAGCGAACAATTTTCGATGGCTGTTGCAGGTCGGTTTATAAGATCCAACCTGAGATTGCCCGAAATCAGTAATGTAGATTCTCAGGCCGCCAGCTCCTTTGCAGTAGACGTAGCCGGTTACTTCAGATCTAACGAAATTGCATTTTCCAGTTTTAACGGAAGATGGAGAGCTGGATTTAATATCTCCAATCTCGGTGGAAAAATACAATACGATGAGGGAGGTCAGGAAAACTTTTTACCTACCAACCTAAGATTTGGTGGCGGGTTCGATTTTATCCTGGACGAGGACAATGTTCTCGCTATTACTACGGAGTTTAATAAATTGCTTGTGCCTACTCCCCGTGATTTTGACGGAGATGGGGATGTTGATTCTGAAGACAATGATGAATATCAGCAGATAGGTTTTCTTAAAGGGGTTTTTGAATCCTTTGGTGATGCCCCCGATGGAATGAGTGAAGAATTTCAGGAAATAACCTGGGCGCTGGGTGCAGAATATTCCTTTCAGCAGTCCTTTATGGTGCGTACGGGATATTTTAACGAAAGCGAGAATAAAGGGTCTCGAAAATTCTTTTCCCTGGGTGCGGGATTTAAATTCAAGGCAGCACAAATAGATCTGTCATATCTGTTCTCTTCTTCTCAGGTGAGAAATCCGCTTGAAAATACGCTGCGCTTTTCTCTGACCTTTAACCTGGGTGAAGAATTCATCAACAATTAAATGATATCACTAGAAGATAAAACCTGCCTCTGAGCAGGTTTTTTTATTTTCGGGTTTAGAGTAATCGTATATTTAGGTATGAAAAAACAAACCCATTCCTTTGATCTTACTATTTATCATTCCATCGCTGAACTATCCGCTGAAGATGCAGCTTTGATAGAACAGGCACAAAGGGCAAGGGAGGATGCGTATGCACCTTACTCAGCTTTTAAAGTGGGGGCCGCAGTTTTACTCCAAAACGGACAGGTGGTTATCGGGAATAATCAGGAAAATGCCTCATTTCCCTCTGGCTTATGTGCCGAGCGCGTGGCTGTTTTTCAGGCGGGTGCGCGATATCCCGATGTTCCCATTCTGAAAGTAGCCATCGTCGCCGGATCGGTAAAAAAATCGTCCAGCAAGCCGGCTGCTCCGTGTGGCAACTGCAGGCAGTCTATTTTTGAATACGAAAAAAGATATGAACAGCCTATAGAATTGCTTTTGATGGGCACGAATGGAGAAGTGTATAAATGTTCTTCAATTAAAGATATCTTACCCCTGGCATTTGGTAGTGATTTCCTTGATTAATCAAAAGAAAAATAAGAAGGAAAATCAGTGATTTGATTGACGAATAAAGGCCCGGTAAGCTTTTTTCTCAATTCTTTTTCACTATGAATATAATGTGTATTTTTGTTTTTCTGTGAATATCTTGAAGAGAGAAGACCAGCCGAAGGCACTGTCAACCGAATAAACTACAATTTAAATGAAAAAAATTACCAAAGAGGTCTATCTAAAGTGGTATGAGGATATGTTGTTTTGGCGCAAGTTTGAAGATAAACTCGCCGCAGTCTATATCCAACAAAAAGTACGTGGGTTTCTTCACCTTTACAATGGACAGGAAGCGGTATTAGCAGGTGCATTGCATGCAATGGATCTTACCAAAGACAGGATGATTACAGCCTACAGAAACCACGTCCAGCCTATCGGCATGGGAGTGGATCCAAAGAAGGTGATGGCAGAGTTATACGGAAAGGTCACAGGGACATCCAAAGGAATGGGTGGATCGATGCATATATTTTCCAAGGAACATCGATTCTACGGTGGACACGGAATTGTAGGAGGACAAATCCCTCTGGGCGCCGGATTGGCCTTTGCAGATAAGTACTTTAAAAGAGATGCGGTTACGCTTTGTTATATGGGAGATGGAGCCGTAAGGCAAGGGTCGCTGCACGAATCTTTTAACCTGGCCATGTTATGGAACTTACCCGTAGTGTTTATCTGTGAGAATAATGGATATGCCATGGGGACCTCAGTTGCGCGTACTTCCCATTCTACAGAAATTTGGAAACTGGGCCTTGGTTATGAAATGCCCTGCGGACCTGTAGACGGAATGGACCCCGTTACTGTTGCAGAGGAAATGAGTAAGGCCATAGAACGGGCAAGAAGCGGGGGAGGACCTACTTTTCTCGAAATGAAGACCTACAGGTACAGAGGTCATTCGATGTCTGATGCTCAGCATTACAGGACGAAAGAGGAAGTTGAGGAGTACAAGAAAATCGACCCGATTACTCAGGTTCTCGAAGTTATCAAGGAAAAGAAATACGCAACCGAAGACGAAATAAAAGAGATAGAGAGCAGAGTGAAAAACATGGTGAAGGAGTGTGAAAAATTCGCAGAAGAATCGGATTATCCTCCGACGAATCAACTTTACGACATGGTTTACGAGCAGGAAGACTATCCGTTTATTGAACACAAATCATAATTAAATGGCAGAGATCATAAACATGCCAAGGCTTAGCGATACCATGGAGGAAGGTACCGTAGCTAAATGGCTGAAGAAGGTGGGAGATAAGATTGAAGAAGGAGATATTCTCGCCGAAATTGAAACCGATAAAGCAACAATGGAGTTCGAGTCTTTTCACGAAGGCACTCTTCTCCATATAGGTATTGCTGAAGGAGATGGTGCCCCGGTTGATTCGCTACTCGCCATAATTGGGGAAGAAGGAGAAGATATTTCTGCCTTGCTCGATGGAGGGGCTCAGGAATCGGAAGCTTCTGAAAAAGCACCGGAAACCTCAGGGTCAGACTCAAGCCAGGACACTGATAAAGAGTCGGACGCCCCGGCATCATCCGGCGAGATCCCGGAAGGGGTTGAGGTTGTTAAGATGCCCAGGCTAAGTGATACTATGGAAGAAGGGACCGTTGCTACCTGGTTAAAAAAAGTTGGGGATGATGTGGAAGAAGGTGATATACTTGCCGAAATTGAGACAGATAAGGCTACCATGGAATTTGAATCATTTTATTCCGGAACCCTGCTGTATATTGGCATTAAAGAAGGTGAGTCTGCCCCTGTTGATGATATACTCGCGATTATCGGACCACAGGGTACCGATGTGGATGCAGTCTTGAATCAGACTACTTCCGGCGCTCAGCCTGATGCTTCCCCAAAAGAGGAAGTTGAAAAATCTGAATCCCAGAGTCAGGATACAGACAGTTCAGAATCATCTGCCCCAGCTGTGACGAAGGACGGACAAAGAATATTTGTTTCTCCCCTGGCAAGAAAAATGGCCGAGGAAAAGGGAATTGACCTCAATACTGTCAATGGTTCTGGTGATCAGGGACGTATCGTAAAGCGTGATATTGAGAATTACAAACCTTCCGAAGCAAAACCTGCTGCAACAACTGCTGCCACGGCGGAGGCAACAGCTCCTAAACCCGTTATGCTGCCTGTGGGAGAAGAAGGATCCGAGGAAACGAAAAATTCTCAGATGCGGAAGGTGATCGCTAAAAGACTAAGCGAATCGAAGTTTACTGCACCACACTACTACCTTACCATAGAAGTGGATATGGCAAATGCGGCTAAATCTAGAGCGCATATCAATGACCTTCCTGATACCAAGGTTTCATTCAATGACCTGGTTGTGAAAGCATGTGCTCTGGCCTTACAGAAACACCCTCAGGTGAATACAAGCTGGAATGGAGATACAACACGTTACAACAAACACATCCATGTAGGTGTGGCAGTGGCCGTGGAAGACGGACTCGTTGTGCCTGTTCTGAAGTTTGCTGACCAGATGAGCCTTACACAGATCGGGACGGCCGTTAAAGACCTGGCCGGAAGGGCCCGTATAAAGAAATTAACTCCAGCCGAGATGGAAGGAAGTACCTTTACGGTTTCCAATCTTGGGATGTTCGGCATCCTCGAATTCACTTCAATTATCAATCAGCCTAACAGCGCAATTTTGTCTGTAGGGGCTATTGTAGAAAAGCCGGTGGTGAGGAATGGAGAAATTGTCGTGGGCAAAACAATGAAATTAACACTAGCCTGTGATCACAGAACAGTTGATGGAGCTACCGGAGCTCAATTCCTTCAGA
>JABDQK010000161.1 GCA_013042255.1 Flavobacteriaceae bacterium
AGACACGCATCCAGAAACATTTACCGTTTTGCGTAAAGAACAGCATGTACTGATGGTTGGTCCCAACGAACAAATGTTCCAGAAAATCCTCATTCCGTGTGGCTGATGCCTTCTGGCCTACCCCGCCCCTGTTCTGAATCTTGTATTCCGAAAGCGGAGTTCTTTTGATGTAACCGGCATGGGAAATTGTGATAACTACCTGCTCATCAGGAATCATATCTTCTATGCTCAGGTCTCCCCCGGCAAAATTGATTTCTGATCGTCTTTCGTCTCCGTATTTTTCCCTGACCTCCAGCAACTCGTCCTTGATAATCCCCATTCTCCTTTCCTTGTTGGCAAGAATGTCTTTAAGATCTTCAATGGTTTTGAGAATTTCATCGTATTCCGACCTGAGTTTGTCCTGCTCCAGCCCTGTAAGCTGTCGCAATCTCATTTCAACGATGGCCTTAGCCTGAATTTCTGACAACTTAAAGCGTTCAATAAGGTTTTCCCTGGCAGTATCTGCATTGGAAGATCCTCTTATGATACTGATCACCTCATCGATATTGTCAGAAGCTATGATGAGTCCTTCCAGGATGTGTGCCCTGTCTTCGGCCTTTTTCAGATCAAATTTGGTTCGTCGTACCACTACCTCATGGCGGTGTTCCACAAAATAAGTAATGATCTCCTTTACATTCAGTAATTGAGGACGTCCTTTTACCAGTGCAATATTGTTTACACTGAAGGAAGATTGTAGTGCGGTGTATTTAAAGAGTGTGTTCAGGACAATATTGGGTATCGCATCCCGCTTGAGGATATACACAATGCGCATCCCGTTCCGGTCACTTTCGTCCCTGATATTGCTGATACCTTCAATTTTCTTATCGTTGACAAGGTCGGCAGTCTTTTTGATCATGTCTGCCTTATTGACCTGATAAGGAATTTCTGTCACAATAATACACTCTCTCCCCTGCACCTCTTCAAAATGAGATTTGGCACGCATGACAACTCGTCCGCGGCCTGTGTGGAAGGCTTCTTTTACTCCGTCATAACCATAAATGATACCCCCTGTTGGGAAATCAGGCGCTTTGATATGTGTGATCAGTTCGTCAATCTCTATGTCCGGATTGTCTATCAGTGCCACAGTGCCGTCAACGACTTCTGCTAAATTGTGAGGAGGCATATTGGTAGCCATCCCTACTGCTATACCGGAGGCCCCGTTAATAAGTAAGTTGGGAATCCTGGCCGGCAGTACTGTAGGTTCTTCAAGGGAATCGTCAAAGTTGAGTTGATGATCAACAGTGTCCTTTTCGATGTCGGAAAGCATTTCATCAGCTATCTTCCTCATTCGAGCCTCTGTATACCTCATGGCAGCCGGACTATCCCCATCTATAGAGCCAAAGTTACCCTGCCCGTCGATGAGCATGTAGCGCAAGCTCCATTCCTGAGCCATCCTCACCATGGTGTCGTATACCGAGGTATCACCATGGGGGTGATATTTACCCAGAACTTCCCCGACAATTCTCGCTGATTTCTTGTGTGAACTGTTTGATCTTACACCCAGTTCGTGCATCCCGTAAAGTACTCTTCTGTGCACTGGTTTTAATCCATCCCTGACATCGGGTAAGGCCCGTGACACAATGACCGACATTGAGTAATCAATGTAGGCAGATTTCATCTCATCTTCAATATTAATCGGGATCAGTTTTTCTCCTTCCGCCATATAAAAATCCTATTGTTTTTCAGTGGTTAAAACATCGGGGCAATATACACAAAATGATAGGTTCAAGGGCACGAAACATTGACTTTATTGAACAATTTATTAACATGACAAAACCGCACTTTAGTTGATAAAACTCCTGTTAATTATTTTGTAAATCGGGCATTTTTTCGTCATTTAGGCCTAGTTAATCTAATATAGGTACGGTATTTGACGTTCTTATAGTAAGTTTTAGTAATTTTAAGGAGTATATAAAAAACCATATGGACGATAATTTTTCACCAAGAGTAAAAGACGTAATCGCGTACAGTAAGGAGGAGGCCCTGAGGCTCGGACATGATTTTATTGGTACTGAGCATCTTATGTTAGGATTACTCCGGGATGGAAACGGGAAGGCGATCAGCATCCTTGATGCCCTTGATGTGGATCTGGATCATCTGCGTCGGAAGGTGGAAATCCTGAGTCCGGCAAACCCCAATCCGGGAAGCAGTCAGAAAGACAAGAAAAACCTGCATCTTACAAGGCAGGCCGAACGCGCGTTGAAAACCACTTTTCTTGAGGCGAAGCTATTTCAAAGTTCCTCAATTAATACAGCGCATCTGTTATTGTGCATCCTCAGAAATGAGAATGATCCCACAACCAAGTTGCTGCACAAGCTAAAGGTTGATTACGACGGGGTAAAAGAGCAATTTAAATCAATGATTACAAGTGACGACGACTACATAGACTCCCCAACTTCGGAGTCCTTTCCCAGTGATTCTGATGAACCTTCTGAAGGCAAAGAAGCTTCTTTTGGCGCTTCTTCTGCTCAGAAAGGGAGTAAAAAATCAAAAACCCCGGTCCTCGATAACTTTGGCCGTGATCTTACACAACTGGCCGAAGAGAACAAACTAGATCCGGTAGTGGGCAGGGAAAAAGAAATTGAACGTGTTTCACAGATCCTGAGCAGAAGGAAAAAGAACAACCCATTGCTCATCGGTGAACCAGGGGTAGGTAAAAGTGCTATAGCAGAAGGCCTGGCACTGAGAATCATCAATAAAAAAGTATCTCGTATTCTTTACAATAAAAGGGTAGTCACTCTCGACCTTGCCTCTCTGGTTGCCGGTACCAAATACCGGGGACAGTTTGAGGAAAGGATGAAAGCCGTTATGAACGAGCTCGAAAAGAATGATGACGTCATCCTGTTTATCGATGAGATTCATACCATAGTAGGTGCAGGTGGTGCTACCGGAAGTCTGGATGCTTCCAATATGTTTAAACCGGCACTGGCACGTGGGGAGATTCAATGCATCGGAGCCACTACCTTAGATGAGTACAGACAATATATCGAAAAAGACGGGGCCCTGGAACGACGATTCCAGAAGGTGATGGTAGAACCTACTACGGTAGAAGAAACCATCGAAATCCTGAAGAATATCAAAAGTAAATACGAGGATCACCATAATGTGCTTTACACAGATGAGGCTCTTGTTGCCTGTGTAAAACTTACAAACCGGTATATGACCGATCGCTTCCTGCCAGACAAGGCCATAGATGCCCTGGATGAAGCCGGATCACGTGTACATATTGTGAACATGGACGTTCCTGAGCAAATCCTGGAGCTCGAAAAACAACTTGATGACGTCAGGGAACTTAAAAACACCGTTGTCAAAAAACAACGATACGAAGAAGCCGCAAAACTACGCGATGATGAAAAGCGCCTCGAAAAAGAACTCGCGGTAGCCCAGGAAAAATGGGAAGAAGACAGCAAGCTTCACAGGGAAACTGTATCAGAAGACAATGTGGCAGATGTGGTCTCCATGATGAGCGGTATTCCAGTCAATAAAATTGCCCAGACAGAAAGTAATAAACTGGCAGAATTGCCAACCCTGATCAAAGGCAATGTTATAGGACAGGATGAAGCCGTGTCTAAGGTAGCCAAAGCGATTCAGCGAAACAGGGCCGGACTCAAAGATCCGAACAAGCCTATCGGTTCCTTTATTTTCCTCGGTCAGACAGGTGTTGGTAAAACACAATTGGCCAAAGTCCTCGCAAAGGAACTCTTCGATTCAGAAGACGCCCTGATCAGAATTGATATGAGTGAATACATGGAGAAATTTGCAATCTCCAGACTGGTAGGAGCACCTCCCGGTTATGTAGGATATGAAGAAGGTGGCCAATTGACTGAGAAAGTAAGACGGAAGCCTTATTCCGTGATCCTCCTCGACGAGGTGGAAAAGGCCCACCCCGACGTATTTAATATGATGTTGCAGGTACTCGATGACGGCTTCCTTACCGATAGCCTGGGAAGAAAGATCGACTTCCGTAACACTATTATCATTATGACCTCCAATATCGGAGCCAGACAATTAAAAGATTTCGGACAAGGCGTCGGATTTGGAACAGCTGCTAAAAAATCTCAGGAAGATTCTCATCAGAAGAGCGTAATCGAGAATGCACTTAAAAAAGCATTTGCCCCTGAATTTTTAAACAGGATAGATGATGTAATTGTTTTCAATCCGCTCGAGCGAGAACATATTCACAAGATTATCGATATTGAGCTGGCTAAACTTTACGCAAGGATTAAAGATATCGGTTACAACCTTAATCTTACCGATAAAGCCAAAGACTATATCGCAGATAAAGGATTTGACAAACAATACGGTGCCCGGCCTTTAAAAAGAGCCATACAGAAGTATATCGAAGATGCCCTGGCAGAGGAGATCGTAAACTCCAAATTAGAAGAAGGCGATAGTATTTTTATGGATTACGATGGAAAAAAGGAATTACTTACTATAGATATCAAGAAATCCAAGAAGTCTTCCAAGGCATAAATTGTAAGAAACAGACTCAAAAAGGGTGTTAGTTAACTGACACCCTTTTTTTTGTAATTTTTTTTTGTTTAAGGCCTCGCTTATTTAAAATGTCATTAAAACGATATTTACGCTTTTAATCTAATATTTTTCACATCCGTAGACCATCCCGTTACTTTCGTTTTGAACACTACAAAACTACATGGGGATGAAAGTTAGACCGATCAAAACACCGGTTGTCGTAAAGGAGTATGTTCTTGAAATAGGTACTGTAAAGGTTTATGATAACTATATGGTCGCTACTTACAATGAAGGATGCACCGTTACCCTGGAAAGGGTTTACCAACTAATTGGGATTTCAGAAATACACTTCAGGGACAGACCCTTTGGATTTATCAGCTTCAGGAAAAATTCCTATGCCATCGATCCAACAATTTACGCATATGTAAGGGAGCTTGAGAATTTAAAGGCGTATGCTATTGTTTCTGTCAAGGAAATGGACATGCATAATTTTGCCATAGAAAAAATGTTCTACAAAAAGCCCATGAAATTCTTTATTGATTACAACAATGCACTGGCCTGGGTAAAAAGACGTGTCGCTAAGAAGTAGTTCCTTGCTCTTCGCCTTCTTGTATTTCCTCCAGGTATATTTCCCTGAAGGCCACTCCAAGATTTTCAATGATATCTGAAGCAGTTAGAGATTCCATACTCCCATTCAGAAGACTGTTATCCCCTGCCCTGCCATGCAGATATACTCCCATTATTGCTGCATTAAGAGGTGTATAACCCTGTGCTATGAGTCCGGTAATCACTCCGGTAAGCACATCTCCGCTCCCCGCCGTAGCCATTCCCGGATTTCCGGAACTGTTTATATAACCTTTCTCCTTGTACATGGTAATAGTATGTGCACCTTTTAGCACCAGAATACAGTTGTATTTATCGGTAAATTTTTGTGCTTTCTCCAGTTTCTCAAAGTCGTCTTGCCACGCCCCAATTAAGCGTTCCAATTCCTTTGGGTGTGGCGTAAGAACGGTATGAGGGGGAAGCAGATTCAGGAGTGACTTGTCTTTGGCTAAGAGGTTTAAGCCATCAGCATCGATGACCAGGGGTGTGGTGTTTCCCTTCAGAAATCCTTTAAACGCTTTTTGAGCAACTTTTGATGTACCCATCCCCATTCCAAGGCCGATGACAGTAGGCTCAAAAGTAATCTGTATCTCAGATAACTGCTGTTCGTCCTTATCGGTAAGCACCATAATCTCGGGCACCGAAGTCTGTAAGGGTACATAACCGCATTGAGGTACAAATGCCGTGACCAATCCGGCTCCCGACTTAAGGCAGGCCCTGGCACTGAGAATAACTGCTCCGACCTTGCCAAAAGATCCACCGAGAATTATTGCATGGCCATAGGTTCCCTTATGCGTGAATTTTTTCCTGAACCGATATAACTCCCGAATGTCCTGCTGCTGAATAAATTCGTAAGTATTATTTAAAGATGAGATAAAAGCTTCATCCAGGCCAATATCGAGCACAACCGAGTTTTCACAGTATATTCCTGTCTGGGGAAGGAAGAAAACCAATTTGGGAGACTGAAATGTGAGAACAAAGTTTGCCTTTACTATGCTGTTCTTTTCCTCAAATATTTTGTCAAGGAATAAGCCCGATGCGATATCAATGGAAATGACAAATGCCTTTGAGCTGTTTATATGAGTGATCAAATTGGTCACCCATGGATCTGGGGTCCGATTGAGACCGGTGCCAAATATTGCATCCAACACCATATCCTCTTCTGATATTTCAGGAAAATCACTTTCCTGCCCAATCACCTGGGGCCATACTTTCCGGTCTTTGAGGCGGTCCAGGTTAATTAAGAAATCATCAGATCGTTTTTCACTGTAATTTACAATATACACTTTGATAGTGTAGCCGTGTTCCAGCAAGTGACGGGCAACTACCAGTCCGTCACCTCCGTTATTTCCTATTCCACAGAAAATATGCAAGACAACCGGAGACCCTTTTAATTGCTCGTGTAACCAATGGAAAGTTGCAAGGCCTGCCCTCTCCATAAGTTCATCACTCCTGATTGCCTGGCTCTCAATGGTGTATTTATCAGCCGCTCTGATCTGTTCTCCTGAAAGTATTTTCATCTCATCTTGCTCAATTTCAATTCTTTTTAACCCCCTTACTGGCAATCCTTTTTTGGTGTAAATCCTTATTTCCCTTCATATGACCTAAGAATTCATAAAAATGCAGGCGATATTTCTGCTAGTCTTCAAAAATGTCTGCATAAGTTGGGCTCACTAAGTAAAAATACTACATTTGAACATTATGAAAGTGTTTATAAATACAGGCGGTAACGCACTTACGAATAATCCTACTCGATCAGGGTTTAAAACGACCACCGAGACCCCTTGGGGGTAATCTCTGCTTTTACTTCAACGTCCTCATATTCTATTTCCCTAATTCAAGATCAAAATGAAAGTATTAAAATTTGGTGGTTCCTCTGTAGCGTCAGCTGATGTCATACGCAAGGTAAAGGAGATCGTTGGTCAAACCGAAGCCAAAAAAATAGCCGTCATCGTTTCCGCATTCGGTGGGGTAACCGATTTGCTGCTCGACACAGCTAAAATGGCTTCTGAACAGGATCTCAAATATAAAGAAGGATTAAAAAAAATTGAAGCTCGACATCTAAGCGTAATAAAAGACCTGTTGCCAGTAGCCTCTCAAAGCAGGGTACTGAGTAAGGTAAAAAGTGAAATGAATGTGCTGGAAACCCTATTAGAAGGAGCCAGTTATATTGGAGAAATTACTCCCCGACTCTCTGATAAGATCGTAAGTTTTGGAGAATTACTTTCTGCCTATATCATCAGTGAATTCTTTCGCGAATCGGGCCTTGAGGCAGTTTACAAAGATTCCCGTGAATTACTTCTTACAGATGATACCCATGGTAAAGCTGCGGTAAACTTTCCTGAGAGCAATAAGAGATGTAAGGCGTATTTTAACAAAGAACAATCCTCTGTAATAGTGCTACCCGGTTTTGTAGCTTCAACAGCTGACGGAAATGTGACAACATTAGGACGGGGTGGTTCAGATTACACAGCGTCTATTATCGCCGCTGCGGTAAGGGCTGAAGAACTACAGATCTGGACAGATGTCAGTGGAATGTATACCGCTAATCCAAAGATTGTTAAGCAAGCCAAGCCTATTGCCCATATCTCTTACGAAGAGGCCATGGAATTATCCCACTTTGGAGCGAAGGTATTGTATCCGCCAACGGTTCAGCCTGTTTTAGACAGGGGCCTGCCCATGGTAATTAAAAATACCATGGATCCAAAGGCTGCCGGTACGGTAATCACCAAAAAATCTCCTGAGGAAGGTAGAACCGTCCGGGGAATAAGCTATATCCCCAACATCTCACTCCTATCGCTTGAAGGGCCTGGTATGATTGGTATCCCCGGGATTTCAAAAAGGCTGTTTGAAGTTCTTTCCCTGGCAAATATCAGCGTTGTTTTAATCACTCAGGCTTCATCCGAGCATTCCATCTGTATTGGAATAGACGAAGAGGATGCAGAGAATGCTATACGTGAGATCGAAAAGGCCTTCGCTTATGAGATGTCACTGGCTAAGATCAAACCGGTCATTCATGAAAAGGAACTGGCCATCATTGCCCTGGTGGGAGATCAAATGAAAAATCACCAGGGACTGAGCGGGAAGATGTTCAGCACTCTCGGTAAAAACAATGTGAACATTCGTGCAATTGCACAGGGCGCTTCCGAACGGAATATATCGGCAGTGATCAGAAAGGATGATGTAAAAAAAGCATTAAATACGTTACACGAAGCATTTTTTGAAGAAAATATAAAACAACTCAACCTGTTTATTCTGGGAACCGGAAATGTAGGTTCCAAACTCCTCGGGCAGCTGAAACAACAGAGGAAATACCTTAAAGAACATCTGCGACTCAATATCAGGGTTATCGGGATTTCCAATTCACGGAAAATGTATTTTGAGGAACAGGGAATTTCGCTTGAAAAATGGCCGGAATTACTAGACTCCGGAAAGAAGGCAGACAGCACTCTTTTCTACGAAACGATTCAAAAAATCAATGCCCGTAACAGTATCCTTGTAGATAATACGGCTAGTGAAAATGTAGCCGCTGCTTATCCGAAATATCTGAAACAGAGTATTTCGGTGGTCACCTGTAATAAAATTGCCTGTTCATCGGCTTACGGACAGTATTTAGAGTTAAAAGAACTGGCCAGGGAATACAAGGCGCCCTTTTTATTTGAAACTAATGTTGGTGCAGGTTTGCCCATCATCGATACCCTGAAGCACCTTATGGCTTCTGGAGATGAGGTTATCGCGATCAAGGCTGTTCTGAGCGGAAGTCTCAATTTTGTCTTCGATAATTTTAATGAGAAGACAAGTTTCCATGATATTGTGAAAAAAGCTCAGGAACAAGGGTATACGGAACCCGACCCCAAAATTGATCTTAGTGGTATCGACGTTATGAGAAAAATCCTCATTCTCGCAAGGGAAAGCGGATACAAACTCGAACTGACTGATATCGAAAACAGGTCGTTCCTCCCAGCGGAAGCTTTAATAACAAAAAACAATGACGCCTTTTTTAAAGTTTTAAAGAAATATGAGAGTGATTTTCAACATTTGTTGAAGGAAGCTTTCACCAAGAATTGTAAATTAAAATTTGTTGCCTCCCTGGACAAGGGGAAGGCAAGCGTAGGGCTGGAACACATTCCGGAAGGCCACGATTTCCATTCCTTATCAGGCAGTGACAATATCGTTCTGTTTTACACTAAACGATATCCGGAACAACCCCTGATCATCAAAGGTGCTGGAGCGGGTGCCGATGTTACGGCATCAGGTATATTTGCCGATATCATCAGAATTGGAAATTATTAAGTTGTAATTTCGATTTCATTAATTCGGAATTTATTCTAGCTTCAGGAACACAAATAATATTTCATGATCAAAGAGCAGATTAGAATATTTTGCCCGGCTACCATAGCCAACATCTCCTGTGGTTTTGATGTTCTTGGCCTAGCACTTGATTCTATAGGCGATGAGATGGTACTTCGCAAAGTATCAAATCCCGGTATTAAAATCACCAGAATCACCGGCCAGGATCTTCCTTTGGAAGCAGATAAAAATGTTGCAGGGGTTGCCGGTATGGCCATGATCAAAGCATTGGAATATAAAGAGGGATTCGAAATTGAAATCCATAAAAAGATTAAGCCCGGAAGCGGGATAGGAAGTAGTGCAGCCAGTGCTGCAGGAGTAGTATGGGGGATGAATCAGCTTTTAGGGGGTCCCTGCTCTGATCATCAATTGGTAGAGTTTGCCATGGAGGGCGAAAAACTCGCAAGTGGATCTGCCCATGCAGATAATGTGGCTCCTGCAATTTACGGTGGGATAACCCTGGTCCGTACTTCCAGTCCACTCGATGTAATTCGTATTAATTCACCCCAACAGCTCTATACTTCTGTAATCCATCCTCATATAGAAATTAAAACCTCTGACTCCAGGAAAATCCTGAAAACTTCTATTTCGCTTGCAGATGGGATCAAACAATGGGGAAACCTTGGTGCTCTGATTGCCGGCCTGTTTCAGGAAGATTACGCTCTGATCAGTCGGTCACTTGAAGATCATATCATAGAACCCGTCCGGTCGATCCTTATCCCCGGATTTGACGATATTAAAAAAGCCGCACTGACTGCCGGAGCTCTTGGATGCGGTATCTCAGGTTCAGGCCCTTCCATATTTGCCTTGAGTAAAGGAGGCGATAAAGCCACTGAGGTAGCGAAAGCAATGAGTCTGGAACTCAACAAGATTCAACTAAATCACGACACCTATGTGTCTGTTATCAATACAAAAGGAATACATATTCTCCCCTGAGATGATCTCAATGCAAAGAAAATGAAATACTACAGCCTGAACAGAAAAGCTTCTGATGTCAGCTACCGGGAAGCAGTTATACGTGGGATAGCTCCTGACGGCGGATTGTACTTCCCCGAGCATATACCTGTACTTCATGAGGCCTTCATTAAGGATATAGCAAGGCACTCTACATTGGAAATCGGAATGCAAGCAATGACTCCATTTGTACAGCAGGATATTCCCCAAATGGAATTGGAGGGGATTCTAAAACAGGTATTGGATTTCGATTTCCCTTTAGTCCCCATAAGTAACGGCATCGATGCGCTGGAACTTTTCCATGGTCCAACCATGGCCTTTAAAGATGTGGGCGCGAGATTCATGGCCCTGAGCCTTGGGTACTTCTACAGAAACGAGGACAATGAAGTGACGGTTCTGGTCGCTACATCAGGGGATACAGGAGGAGCGGTTGCAAAGGGATTCCTAGGTGTTCCGGGGGTAAATGTGGTTATTTTATACCCAGACGGGAAGGTAAGTGATATCCAGGAAAAGCAACTTACCACCCTTGGACAAAACATCAGGGCCTTGAGAGTACAGGGAACCTTTGACGACTGTCAGCGAATGGTAAAAAAGGCTTTTACGGATGATCGTTTAAAGGGATCGGTTCAACTCACCTCTGCCAATTCCATCAATGTGGCCCGCTGGCTGCCCCAGATGTTGTATTATATGCTGGCCTATCGTCAAAAAGAAGTGTCGGCAGGAGATCTCGTCTTTTCGGTACCCAGCGGAAATTTTGGCAATATCTGTGCTGGAATGGTCGCTCAGAAAATGGGGCTACCTATCAGCCATTTTATTGCGGCCACTAATGTCAATGATACCGTACCCAGGTTTATGGAAACTTCAGAATATCAGCCGCATCCTTCAACGGCTACCATTTCTAATGCTATGGATGTAGGAGATCCCAGCAATTTTATCCGAATACTGGAGCTACATAACAATGATTTTGAAGCCTTGAAAAAGAATCTGAGTTCTTATTCTTTTTCTGACGAGGAGACCAAAGAGGCTATGAGAAAGATCTATGACGAATCTAATTACATTGCCGATCCCCACGGAGCTGTGGGGTATTTGGGATTATTGAAATACAGGGAAACATATCCCGATTCTCAGGGTATATTTCTGGAAACTGCGCATCCCGTGAAATTTTTAGACGTGGTCACCGATACTCTGAATACTACGATCCCCCTGCCTCCCCAAATTAAAGAGGTTATGGACAAAAAGAAAGTTTCCCATCCCATTTCAACCTATGAGGAACTAAGGGAATTTCTCCTTTCATAACAAAGGGTATTTGCTTTAATTAAGGGCAAATTTTATGTTCTCAGAAACTAGCTACGACTTATTTTCAATACCTTTGCGCCACAAAATAATGGCGTTTTATGAAGACTACAGCACTGACCGAAACACATCAGGAACTGGGAGCTAAAATGGTTCCTTTTGCAGGATATATGATGCCGGTTTCTTACGAAGGGGTGAACGTTGAACACGAGACCGTACGTAATGCACTGGGTGTGTTTGACGTATCACATATGGGGGAATTTTTGATCGAAGGACCAAAGGCCCTGGAACTTATCCAACAAGTGACTACTAATGACGCTGCAAAGCTTGAAGTTGGGATGGCACAATACAGTTGTTTGCCCAATGAAAGGGGTGGAATTGTTGATGATCTTATTATTTACCGGGTAAAGGAAGAGGTCTATCTCCTGGTTGTAAATGCTTCCAATATTGAAAAGGACTGGGACCACATCGCCAGATACAATAAAGATATCGGAGCGGAAATGAAGGATATTTCCGAAGCGTATTCCCTGCTCGCTATTCAGGGACCCAAAGCAGTTGAAGCCATGCAATCCCTGACTTCTGTCGATCTTTCTGAAATCAAATTTTACAGGTTTGTGGTTGCCGATTTTGCCGATGTACCCCATG
The DNA here is from genome assembly GCA_013042255.1 of Flavobacteriaceae bacterium. Lineage (GTDB taxonomy): Bacteria > Bacteroidota > Bacteroidia > Flavobacteriales > Flavobacteriaceae > Muriicola. Next base: position 12,358 of record JABDQK010000161.1, read on the forward strand.
TCATTATCTCCGCGACAGGTTATACAGGTTCAGGTGGATTTGAGATCTATTGCAAAAATGAAGAAGTAAAACAGGTTTGGGACAAGGTGATTGAAGCCGGTGCCGAATATGGCATAAAGCCTATTGGACTGGCTGCCAGGGATACACTGAGACTTGAAATGGGGTACTGTCTTTACGGCAATGATATTGACGACAAAACCTCTCCTCTTGAAGCAGGACTGGGTTGGATTACTAAGTTCACCAAAGATGATTTTGTCAACAAGGATAATCTGGCCATACAGAAAAAAGAAGGGGTTTCGAGAAAACTGGTGGCATTTGAATTAAACGAAAGGGGAATTCCCAGACAGGGTTATCCTATTTTGGATAAGGAGGAGAATGAGATCGGACAGGTCACCTCCGGAACCATGTCACCTTCGCTTGGCAAGGGTATTGGGTTGGGATATGTACCAACAAATTATTCTGAAATTGGCAGTGAAGTCTTAATTAAAATTAGAAAAAATACCATTCCGGCAACCGTAGTAAAACTTCCATTTTACAAATCTAAATGATAGATTTTCAAGCGATTATTGAGGGCATTT
>JABDQK010000169.1 GCA_013042255.1 Flavobacteriaceae bacterium
AGTATGATTACCATGATTAGTTCAATCTTGTTTGGGATCATTTTAGTTGGAGGCGGGTTTTTCGCCTATTTCAAGTCGAGGAAAAAGCAGCTCAAGGAATGAAAAAAGTGCTCATCGTAACTTACTATTGGCCCCCGGCGGGTGGCCCCGGAGTACAGCGATGGCTTAATTTTGTAAAGTACCTCCCTGACAATGATATCCAACCCGTTTTGTACGTTCCGGAAAACCCTCACTATCCAATTACTGATCCAAGTTTAAACGATGAAGTCCCCGAACAGCTCACTATTTACAGGCAGCCCATCTGGGAGCCATATAATTTGGCTTCATTGTTCTCAAGTAGAACTACCAGGAAAATCAGCTCGGGAATCGTCCCGGCAAACAATCCCTCCCTTCTTGATCGTTTATTTTTATGGATACGGGGGAATTTTTTTATCCCCGATGCCAGAAAATATTGGGTAAAACCCTCTGTGAAGTTTCTGACAGAGGTTCTTAAGAATGAAAATATAGACGTAGTGATTACCACAGGACCGCCTCACAGTCTACACCTTATAGGGAAATCGTTGAAAGAGCATGCAGGAGTGAGGTGGATAGCCGATTTCAGGGATCCATGGACAGGTATCGGTTACCATAAAGCACTTCGACTGACAAAAAAATCCCAAAAGAAACACCAAGCGCTGGAAATGGGAGTGCTGAATGCGGCCGATGAAATCCTGGTAACCAGCAACACCACAAAAAGGGAATTTGAAGAAATTACCAGCAGACCCATTACCACCATCACAAATGGGTACGATGAGACTTCTCCGGCGACATCAGAACTTGACAAAAATTTTACTATTTCGCACATCGGATCTCTCTTGTCTGAAAGAAATCCCACAGTCTTATGGAAAGCATTGGCTGAGCTGGTTAAGGAGGTATCAGATTTTAGTGAGGATCTGAGTATTCAGCTCACAGGAGTTGTTAGTGATGAAATCGTTGAAGAAATTAATAAATGCGGCTTAAGGGATTATCTAAAGGTAAGTGAATATCTTCCTCATAAAGAGGCTATCCTGGCTCAGAGGAGCTCCCAACTACTGCTGCTGGTTGAGATCGATTCGGAACAAACAAGTGGAATTATCCCAGGAAAACTTTTTGAATACATGGCGGCAAAACGACCCATTCTGGCCATCGGCCCGGAGAACTGGGAAGCCGGGAAGCTTGTAAGAGAATCAGGGTCGGGAGAAGTGTTTACTTATAACATGAAAATGGAATTAAAGGAAACGCTGTTGCGATGGTACCGGGCTTATAAAAGCAATACTTTAGCGATGACCGCGCAGGATATCGAACAGTACAGCAGAAAAGCATTGACAAAAAAACTAGCAGCACAAATCTGATGGGGATCGTATTTAAACAGTCGTTTAGCAATCTGGTGATCACCTATCTGGGTTTTGCCATCGGGGCGATTAACACCCTTTTTCTTTATGCCCGTTTTCTTACCGACACCTATTTTGGGTTAGTAGGTGTGATTCTTGCAACTTCGGCAATTCTGATGCCCCTCCTGGCCTTTGGCGTACCGAATACAATGATCAAATTCTTCAGCGGCTACAGCGATATAAAAACCCAGGACGGATTTCTGACGATGATGCTATTTCTGCCCCTTGCACTGATTGTACCCTTCGGAGTATTCAGTTATTTGGCTAATGATGCCATTGGCGCGTTTATTGGCCAGCGCAATGAGATTGCAGAAAATTACGTTTGGCATATTTTTCTTATCGCCTTGGCTATGGCGTATTTTGAGGTGTTCTATTCCTGGTCGCGTGTCCATATGCGGTCTGTTTTTGGCAATTTTATGAAGGAAATCTTTGCCCGACTTGCCATAATGATCCTGCTCTTTTCGGTTTATTTCGAATATATCTCTGTGGAAACCTTTATGCAGGCATTGGTCGGTGTATACCTGTTGCGCACTATCATTATGAAGTTATATGCCTACCGATTGCGAATGCCCGGATTCAGGCTGATATTCCCCTCCAATACCAGGGATATCTTAACCTACAGTATTCTAATTATTCTCGGAGGTTCAACAGCCGTGATACTGCTGGAAGTGGATAAATTCATGATCAATCAGTTCATTGAAATTGAAAAAGTGGCTTATTATTCTGTGGCTGTGTTTATTGCAACGGTGATAGCGGTACCTTCCAGGGCCATGCATCAGATTACCTACCCCATGACAGCGGCCCTTCTAAATGCCAGGGATAAAAGCGGGCTGGCCGTTCTTTATCAAAAAAGCTCTCTCACACTTTTTATCACGTCGGGTTTAATATTTGTTCTGATTATACTTAATCTCAATGATCTATACCTTCTTCTCCCTGAAAACTACCGCGGAGGGTTCTATGTTGTATTGCTGATTGGCCTGGCCAAATTATTCGATGCCCTTCTGGGGAACAATAATGCCATACTGTATAATTCTGATTACTATAAGGCCATACTATTTATGGGAGTACTCCTGGCAGTCGGCACGATTCTCCTCAATTTATATTTCATTCCCGAAATTGGAATCACAGGGGCGGCATTGGCTACCTTTATTGCAGTATTTTTCTACAATCTCATTAAGCTTCTCTATGTAAAAGCAAAATTAGGTTTACAGCCCTTTACTGCAGAAACGTTTAAGGTTATTTTCCTTCTTGTAATAGTAAGTGCGGTTTTCTTTGCACTTCAATTTCCTTTTCACCCTGTACTGAATATTGTACTCAAGAGCTTGTTAATTACTATTATGTATGTTGGGATACTGTATCGATTCCGAATTTCTGACGATATCTTTGGAGTATTGTCTAAGTATCTGAACCCTAAGAAATAGACCTGCTGATCAGGAAGATTTAAACTTGCCTTCAGGATATGGAAAAACCCCGCAGGGACGAATCCGCTACGGGGTTAACCAACTAACCAACCTAAAAACTATTTTTACTGTACCCTTCTGCTTCGGGTATTAGTGGTCCTTTTGGTGGACCTGCTTTTTACACTTTTACTTGCCCGAGGCGTACTTACTTTCGTTCTGCTAACCGTTGTCCGGCTTGTAGCCTTTGGACGCTTTGTCACCGAAGTGCTGCGCTTAACAGTTTTTGTACGCGGGGCTGATCTCATTTCATTTCGCTTTCCCACAGACCTGGAAGCAGTCCTTACGTCATTTCGCTTACCTACCGACCGGGAAGCAGACCTTACATCATTCCGTGTACTTACTGACCTGCTAACACTTCTTCCTTCATTTCTCTTCCCTACAGATCTGGACACGTTCCTTCCTTCATTTCGGTTTACAACCGACCTGTATGCAGTCCTCTTGTTAACAGAGGAGTTAGATTTCCGGTTTATATCAGAAGACCTGTTATTTCTTCGCTCCGGAGTTCTTGCTTTGTCCATGGTCCTGGCAGTCCTTGCTCTTTCGGTTCGCGAGGCGGTTCGGCCATTGACCGTGGTTCTGTTAGAACGAACCCCTTTGTTGGAATTCCTGAAATTACCGTCATTTCTATTATATCCGTTATCTCTACGACCATTATTGTTTCTGGCAACTACCCGTCTATCGTTTCGATATACACGGTCTCTATCTGCCCTGTGATTGTAGCGATAAGTCTTCCCTACGTTGGCATAAAACCTCCTTGAGTTATTTCGATAAGGCCTGTAGTAGGTATATCGTATCGGGTTGTAAAACCTTCTGTAAGGCCTGTTGTACACCAGACAGAAACCAAGGGCAGGTCGGGCAAAAAAGCTGTGAAACGGCCTGTATACATAATGTCTGTTATAGATGTTGACATAGCCGTTGAAGCGGTTAAAGAAGCCTCTGTTATTATAGTAAACAGAAAGTCCACCAACACGTCTCAGCCTTCCGTTGTTATACCATATGTTGATGCCACCTATTTGTGATACCCGTCCGTAATAGTCGTAGTACACCGGTACATTTTCAACCTGGATTACTGCACCGTAATCATCGTACTGCACAAATGGACTGTAATCGAATCCCGAATTAAAGGTGATATTGCTACGTCGGAAATTGATACTCGCTCCAACATTTACACGGTTGTCAATATAAAAATCAAACTCACCATCAGGATAGATAGAGAACGTGATTCCGTTTTCGACAAAAATCACCGAATTATTATATCGAACCATATTGCTGATCGCAACATCCGATTCCAATGTAGTCGCCCCAACTGAGCTACTCAGTGCAAAGGCTCCGATAATGAGTAGTAGATTTTTCATGACTGTAAAATTTTAATTCTGAATGCAACTATTTACATTCAGCTAGTTATAACCAAACAGCGTGCCAAAAATTTAGAAAACTTCGTAAAGTGCTAATATACAGTAGTATATAAATATCCAGATTGAAATTCCATAGCTTTAGGAATAGAATTGCACAACCGATAATTGCCTAACGGATATTTCTTTAGAAAGGAGGGTTGGTATTAGTGTAACTTCGACTTCAGGTACCGGGCTGTATATCCTTTCCCCATCGCGACAACTTCTTCAGGAGTGCCTTCCGCCACAAGATAGCCTCCTGCATCCCCACCTTCCGGGCCGAGATCGATGAGATAGTCTGCAGACTTAATCATTTCAAGATTGTGTTCGATCACCAGGACAGAGTGACCCGTCTTCAACAGCGCATCGAAGGAATTAAGGAGTTTTTGTATATCGTGAAAGTGGAGGCCTGTAGTAGGTTCGTCAAAAATAAACAAGGCTTTTTCCTTAGAGGCCCCTTTTACCAGAAAAGTAGCTAATTTAATTCGCTGTGCTTCCCCACCCGAAAGAGTAGAGGAGGACTGCCCCAGCGTTACATAGCCCAGCCCTACATCCTGAAGTGGCTTGAGCTTAGCTATAATCTTATTCTGGCCGTGTTTTTTAAAGAAATCCAATGCGTTATCAATGGTCATATTCAGGACGTCATCAATATTGACTCCTTCAAATTGAACTTCCAGCACTTCCTTTTTAAAACGTTTACCCCTGCAAGTATCGCATTCCAGGTGCACATCGGCCATAAACTGCATTTCTACCGTAATTTCGCCTTCACCTTTGCACTTTTCACAGCGTCCGCCGTCTACATTGAAGGAAAAATGCTTCGCCTGATAGCCTCTTAATTTACTTAATTTCTGCCCCGCAAAAAGACTTCGTATGTCATCATAAGCCTTGATGTAGGTAACAGGGTTTGATCGGGAAGAACGTCCGATTGGATTCTGATCTACAAATTCGATCCTTTTGATGTCTTTGTATTTTCCTTCAATAGCCGAATGTTGCCCGGCTTTTTGACCGTAACCTCCCAATTCTTTTGAAAGGGCAGGATAAAGGATTTTTTTTACAAGGGTGCTTTTGCCACTTCCTGAGACCCCGGTTACTACCGTGAGCATATTTAAAGGGAAGCTAATTTCCAGATTTTTCAAGTTGTGCTCTCTGGCTCCGGTTATTTTTACGTAATTGGGGCTATTCCTTCGTTCTTTCGGAACTGTGATTTCTTCCGTACCATTGAGGTAAGCGGCCGTTAAAGAATCCGATTTGAGAATTTCCTCGTAAGTGCCGCTTGCCACGACCTCACCCCCAAAAGTTCCTGCCTCCGGTCCGATATCAATAATGCGATCGGCCGCCCGCATAATATCCTCATCGTGCTCAACCACTATCACGGTATTACCCAGATCACGCAGGGAACAAAGCACATCAATTAAATTTTCGGTATCCCTGGGGTGCAAACCAATACTTGGTTCGTCCAGGATGTACATAGATCCTACAAGACTACTCCCGAGGGAAGTTGCAAGGTTGATCCGCTGACTTTCGCCTCCCGAGAGGGTATTCGATTTACGGTTCAGGGTAAGGTAGCCCAGCCCGACTTTCACTAAAAACCCGAGTCGGGTATTTATTTCTTTTAGCAGGCGTTGTGCAATCTGGCGGTCGTGATCGGAGAGAGTTATCTCATCAAAGAATTCCGTTAAAGATGTAATAGGCTGTTCCACCAGGTCGGAAATTGATTTGCCGCTGATTCTGACATAGCTGGCTTCCTTCCGCAAGCGCTTCCCTTTACATTCGGGGCAACGTGTTTTCCCCCTGTACCTGGAGAGCATTACGCGATTTTGAATTTTGTAGCTTTTCTCTTCAAGCTGCTGGAAGAACTTATGAATTCCGATAAAGTGCTTATTTCCTTCCCATACCAGGTTTTTCTGTTCCTCGGTAAGTTCAAACCAGGGCTTGTGAATAGGGAAATCAAATTTATAAGCTGAATTTACAAGCTGGTCGCGGTACCAACCCATGCTTTCGCCCCTCCAGGGGAACACCGCATTCTCATAAACTGACAGGGAGGTATTGGGAACAACGAGGTCTTCGTCAATGCCGATAATATCCCCGTATCCCTCACATTTAGGGCAAGCTCCGTATGGATTGTTGAAACTGAACAGATGGACATTGGGTTCCAGGAATGTAATTTCATCTAATTCGAAGGCATTGCTGAAGGCGGTTTGCTTACCGCTGGATAAGTCTTCAATTATACAATTCCCTTTCCCTTCAAAAAAGGCAGAATCCACGGCATTGGCCAAGCGATTATAAAAATCCTCATCATCTTTCTTGATGATCCTGTCAACAACAAGGTATAGCTGATCGCCAACAGATTGGTGCAGATCCTCATCTATCCGGTGCACTTCTCCTCCGTATTTGATTCGGGCATAGCCCTGAAGAGAAAGGAGTTGTAGCGTTTTTTTCTTATCTCTGTTCTCGGGGATGGTAATCGGCGCCAGCAGAAGTAGTTTGGCATTTTCTTCGAATCCTTTTACAAAGGATACCACATCTGTTACAGTGTGCTTTTTAACTTCCTTCCCTGAAACAGGGGAATAGGTACGGCCAATCCTGGCAAAGAGAAGTTTTAAATAGTCGTAAATTTCTGTACTCGTGCCTACCGTCGACCTTGGGTTAGTTGAATTTACCTTTTGCTCAATGGCAATGGCAGGTGCAATCCCTTTGATGGAATCTACCTTGGGTTTGTCTAATTTGCCGAGGAACTGCCTGGCATAGGAGGACAGACTTTCCACATATCGCCGTTGTCCTTCTGCGTACAGGGTGTCAAAGGCCAGGCTCGATTTTCCAGAACCTGATAATCCCGTTATGACCACAAGTTGATTCCTGGGAATAACCACATCAATGTTCTTCAAATTGTGCAGTTTAGCCCCCCTGATGATGATATTTTCCTTTGGATCTACTTCTGTAATGGTCGCCATAACGGTTTGGAAAGCTGCAAAGATACGATATGTAAGAGTCAATAACCAGCCCCTCTAAAGGGCATTTCAAATTATGTTAAATATTAAACCTCAGCTTGGAAGACCTATATTTTTTCTATATTTGAAGTGTTAATCGAATAAAATACTGCCTATACCGCAACATTACTTTTTTGAATTAGAGTATTAAAAGTCGCAACCTGCAACACACTTGCGACCCCTAAATTGAACCAAAAAAGTAATTGTATGCATTCTACGATTAACGACGCCACCCTCGTTCGCAAATACATCAGCGGAGATGAGAGGGCCATTGAAGAACTTATCAACAAACACAATCAACGTCTCAGTAGTTATATTTATTCCAAGGTACAGGACATGTCTGTTACCGAGGACATATTTCAGGATACCTTTATTAAAGTGATCAGTACTTTAAAAAGGGGAGCTTATAACGAAGAGGGAAAATTTCTCCCATGGGTGATGCGTATTGCACATAATTTGATCATCGATCATTTCCGGAGGAACAAGCGCATGCCAAAATACAAGGGCAATAAGGAATTTAATATTTTTTCTGTCCTCACCGATGATAAATTAAATGCAGAGAAGCAACTCATCAAGGATCAGATCGATCAGGATCTCGAAGTATTAATAGAACAACTTCCCAAGGACCAGCGCGATGTACTAATCATGAGAATTTACCAGGACATGAGCTTTAATGAAATAGCTGAAAATACTGAGGTCAGTATAAATACAGCCCTCGGCAGGATGCGCTATGCCCTGATTAACCTGAGGAAGATAATTGAGAAGAATCAAATTGTTTTAACGAATTAATCTGTTTTAGGTCGATATATTCCATCGATCCTGTATATCTGGCGTTATTTAGGAGTAACAAGATATATTATGGAACAGATTTACTCGAGCCCCGCAACACATTGCAAACTTATTTCAACCCGAAAGGAAGCTGTAAACTTCCTGCTGAATTATTCGAAATCCCTTGAAATACATAAGGTACAGGGGATGACCATAGAAAATAACCTGAATTAGGCAATAGACATCCCTTCTCGGGGATCCCCTTAAAACACAAAGGCAATATCTAAAAGACACTTTCGAATGGAAGTGTCTTTTTCTTTTTAAACCAGTCTGTTTGATTGATCAAAAGAAGCTTCTGCCGAAGCCATAAAAACGGTTAGAACTGGGAAATTGTTCGTTCACATCAAGAATTGGGCATTTTACAACATAGTTTTTACTGAGGATAGGTGTTTGGGTACTTTTAGAATGTCATTGAAAAACAAGTAACTCAAATAAATCAAATAACCTTAGTTCCTTAGCGAGGCTGATGAACTAACAAGTAACCAAAAGATTATCTAACTATGGAACCAAAAAGGGACGACTCACTACTAGTTACTGATTACATCAGCGGGGATGAAAAGGCATTGGAAGTTTTAATCAACCGACACAACCAACGAATAAGTAGCTTTATCTACTCCAAAGTTCTGGATCGAGATGTTACTGAAGACATTTTTCAAGATACCTTTATTAAGGTAATCAAAACCTTGAAAAAAGGAAACTACAGCGAAGAAGGTAAATTCCTTCCCTGGGTAATGCGTATTGCACACAACCTGATTATCGACCATTTCAGGAAGAACAAGAGGATGCCGAAGTTTGAAGGAAGTGACGACTTCAATATATTTTCTGTCATCGGAGATGATAAACTCAACGCGGAAAAACAGCTTATAAAAGACCAGATCGACAGTGACCTCAGCCTTCTTATCGAAGAATTACCTGACGATCAGAAAGAAGTACTCCTCATGCGTATCTACAAAGACATGAGCTTTAAAGAGATTTCCGAAAATACAGGCGTGAGTATAAATACGGCTTTAGGCAGAATGCGCTATGCTCTTATTAATCTTAGAAAGATAATAGAACGTCACAATATTGTTCTGACTAATTCTTAGTTCACAACATTATTTACAATATTTCCATATAGGTTGCGTTATCTTAACATAACGACATCGCAATCATATGGAAAAAATTTACTCAACAAAGAAAAATGCCTATGAAGCCCCGAAAGTAGGGCCGGAAACCATCCGATTTCTACTGTCATACTCTAAAGCCTTCAGGGTAACAAAACACCGTCAATTCAGTTTCGATACGATTCTGAACTAAAATACTGAGCCCGTTTTAACGGGCTTTTTTAGTTTTAAGATATTCGTTTATCACTTTTTTTCTTCCAATAGTCTTTGTAATAACGTCTTTGTCGAGATTCCATCCGCGGGCAGGGGAGTATTCCCTTCCGTACCATATGATCTGCAGATGAAGGTCATTCCAGAGTTCTTTGGGAAATAAGCGTTTGGCATCTCTTTCGGTTTGTACTACATTTTTGCCAGAAGAAAACCCCCAGCGATACATTAAGCGGTGAATATGAGTATCTACAGGAAAAGCGGGGATACCAAAGGCCTGTGACACTACTACACTGGCTGTTTTATGCCCAACACCCGGTAGTTCTTCCAAAAGTTTTATCTCCTTTGGGACTTGCCCGGAATATTTTTCAATAAGGATTTCAGACAGCCCATGAATTCCTTTTGATTTCATGGGAGAGAGCCCCACGGGTTTAATGATTTCCCTGATTTCTTCAACCGTGAGTTGTACCATGTCATAGGGATTATCCGCCCTGGCAAAAAGCAGAGGCGTGATCTTATTCACCCGTACGTCTGTACTTTGTGCAGACAGTAATACGGCTATCAACAAGGTATAAGGGTCCTTGTGTTCCAGAGGAACGGGTATTTCAGGATAAATATTATTTAGTTGGGTGATGACAAATTCTACCTTTTCAGATTTGGTCATATATCATTACTTTTACCGTTGAAAAAAAACACCTATGAAAACACTAAAAGAGGGGGACAAAGTACCCCAATTTACTTCAAAAGACCAAGACGGAAACGAAATTAAGCTATCCGATTATAAGGGTAAAAAGCTGGTCGTCTTCTTTTATCCGAGAGCTAACACCCCCGGATGTACGGCAGAAGCCTGTAATCTAAGAGATCATTATGCCGAGTTGCAGGCTCAGGGATATTCTCTTTTGGGAGTAAGTGAGGATTCACAAAAGAAACAGGCCAACTTCAGGGACAAATACGAATTCCCCTTTCCCTTACTGGCCGATGAGGACCACACGGTTATCAATGCCTTTGGTGTCTGGGGGCCCAAGAAGTTTATGGGAAGGGAATACGACGGGATTCACCGTATGACCTTTATTGTCGATGGAAACGGGATCGTGGAAAAGGTAATAGATAAGGTAAAAACCAAGGACCACGCAGCGCAAATTCTCTGATTGATAAGTAAAAATTAAAAACCCTGACTTCGGTCAGGGTTTTTTTTATACTTTTTCCTTTAAGGCTGCAACATTACGGGTAAAGAGCTTTTTCTTCTTTATTACATCGGCAATACCCTCAGGAAGCATTTCCTCCCAGCCCTCTTCACCGTTCATAATCTTTTTCAGCACATCCCTGGAGAAGATATGCATGATCTCAGGATCGTAATCGATGATATCCATAACCTTTCCATTGTATTTGAAGAACTTGTAGAGTTCTTTCATCCTTGGATGAACCTTGATGTTATTGCTGGTCATGATCTGTCCGGTCTCGGGATTCTTCATGGGGTAGAGGTAAACCTTCAGGTCCTTAAAGAAAAGTTTCCCAAAGGCCTCCAGAATACCACCACTCAAGTGCCGGTAATACTTTTCGTCAAAGATTTCAATAAGATTGTTGACTCCCATGGTAAGTCCGATCCTCGCCTTGGTATAATTGCCGAGGTACTCAACCAGCTTATAATATTCCTGAAATTTCGAGATCAGTACAGTATGTCCCAGGGAACACAGCAGTTCAGCGCGATCCATAAAATCCTGTTCGTCGATTTCTCCTGCAGCTTTTAAATTGGCCAGGGTAATTTCGAACATGACCACGGTATTTTCCTCTTCCACCGTTTGTTCGCGGACAAATATGTCGTATGATTTCTGGAACATATCCATATTTACCATAGTCACCGGCCGGAAACTTCCCCTTAGGGCCAGGATATTTTTCTTGTAAAGAACGGCTGCCGGAAGCAGGTTGTTTCCATCTGGCCCGAACATCACCGCATCGGTCATGTCGTTTTTAATCAGTTGCAGACTAATCAACCTGTTGTCTACATTCTTGAAATTTGGTCCTGAAAAATTGACCATGTCAATTTCCACGGTGTCTTTATCAATATGGTCGTAGAGGTATTTGAGTAGTTTCCTGGGCTTATTGTATTTGTAGAAAGCGCCGTAAATCAGGTTAACTCCTACAATTCCGAGTGTTTCCTGTTGCAATCGGGCTTCGTTTTGTTTAAAACGAAGGTGAAGGATGATCTCATCGTACTCTTTCTGGTTGGGATCAAGCTGAAACATAATTCCAACCCATCCATGACCTTTATATCGTTTCGAGAAGTCAATGGTTGCAACGGTGTTGGCATAAGTGAAAAACAATCTGTCAGGATGGTCTTCCCTGCTGATGCGCTCTTCCATCAACTGCATTTCATGGTTGAGCATTTTCTTTAATCTGCTCTGGGTAACATACCTGCCGTCTTTCTCAATACCGTAAATGGCATCGCTGAAATTTTTGTCGTAGGCACTCATAGCCTTGGCTATAGTTCCCGACGCACCTCCTGACCTGAAAAAATGTCTTGCCGTTTCTTGCCCTGCACCGATTTCCGCAAAAGTTCCATAGATGACGGGATTCAGATTAATACGAAGAGTTTTCGCTTTTATCGAAGGGATATTTTCGAAAGCAGGATCTTGATTTAATACTGATGACATTCCTCAGGGGTTTACGCGTCAAAGTTAATAAGAATGGGACATCTTTTAAATAAATAAGTCATAAATTTGAATAAAATAGATGAGCTGTTGAAATTGACTTTTTTGGGAACCGGAACCTCGCAGGGAATCCCTGTAATTGGGAGCACTCATCCAGTCTGCCTGAGTGAAAATTCAAAGGACAAAAGGTTGAGGGTTTCAGTTCTGATTTCCTGGGATAATTTTAACTATGTGATTGATTGCGGGCCTGACTTCAGGCAGCAAATGTTGAAACACGAAGTCAAGAAATTAGATGGGATCCTCTTCACTCACGAACATGCCGATCATACGGCAGGGATAGATGATATCCGACCATTTTTCTTTCGTCAGGGGGATATTCCAATTTATGGCCATCAGCGTGTCATCGAGAATCTAAACAGAAGATTTGATTATATTTTTTCTGATGAAAATCGGTATCCGGGTGCTCCGGCAGTAAAAGTCAACATTGTAAAAAATGATCAGCCTTTTCAGCTCGGTAATCTACAGGCACATCCCATTGAAGCCTTCCACAATCGCTTGCAGGTTTTTGGATATCGCATAGGAGAGGTCGCATACCTTACCGATGTAAAATCTCTAGAGCCTAAAGAGATAGAGAAGATAAAAGGAATTAAAGTACTATGTGTCAATGCATTGAGAATAGAAGCACACCACTCTCATTTTAATCTTGAAGAAGCCCTGGCCTTTGTTGAGAAAGTGCAGCCCGATGTTGCCTACCTGACACATATCAGCCATCATATGGGGTTCCATGATGACGTGGAAAAAACCCTGCCCGATAATGTCCACCTGGCTTATGATAATTTAATTGTAAATATTAATTGATGCGAAGTCGAATTTTTTTATACTTGTTTTTATTCACTGCAATGATCGCCTTGTACCTATACGTAAGTGGATCAAAACAACTCGCTGCGAGTAATGAAAAGGCAGAAGAACTGGAAGTGAAATTAGAAAACGTACTGGATTCCCTTAGGACGACAGAATTGAAGGTATTCGACCTGCAGTATTTTGCCCTTGAAAACAACGATGATGCACTGACATACTACGATCACCTGTCACTGGAAGACCCTGCCCGATATATTGCGGACAAGCTGTTGGAAACAAATGAGAGGAAAGGTGATAACCCCCTGATTCCTTATGAGGGAATGGAAAGTGATTTTAAGATCAACAAAATCAAAGTGTTAAACCATCGATGGATTATAGCCGACTTCTCAGATGGGAAATACTGGGGCGAATTATTTATTCGGTATGAATTGAAAGATGATCTTTCGGTAGATTTTACAATGGCAGAGCATTTACTCTATACCCGGAGTAATTAGAGGTGTTTTTCTAACCAGTTGCGCATTCCGTAAAAATTTTCTCTTGAAACTCCATGTCCGGTAGGAAAGTGTTCGAAAATATATTCTATGCCCAGGCGGTCTAAAAAAGCCGGTGTCTTTTCCGCCCAGGAAAAGGGGATTACCTGGTCGTACTCCCCATGAGATACGTATGCCTTCAAGTGACTGTGGTCTTTTGTTTCATAACCGGGCCGGAGTGTTTTCTCATCTATATGTCCGCTTAATCCCAGAATATTTTGAACCATTTCGGGGTAGGAGAGGGCGAGGGCAAAACTAAGAACGGTACCCTGACTAAAGCCTAGCAGGGAAATATTTTCGGGATTCAGATGATAAGCCACGATAGCTTCCTCTATAAAGGTCTTCATTTTCAGAACCGACTCTTTTGCTTCTTCTGTATTGCTCCATTTTCCAAAATCTGCATCAAAATCTATAGAATACCAGGCATATCCATAAGGAGGTAGTGTGTGTGGTGCTCTTACCGAAACTACACATAAGGATTCAGGGAGTTCAGGGGCAAAAGAAAAGAGATCTTCCTCGTTACTCCCATATCCGTGAAACAGAAACAAGGCAGGAGCTTTATCGGTAGTATTTTTTGGTGGCCTAACCAGGTGTTCCAGACTTAGGAGATGAGGCGTCATATTATTGAATAAAAGTAAACCATTTCTGAAAATAAGACCCTAGAATGGGCATAGGGTTGAGTTTGCCTGTCAACGCGCCGATAAAGCCGTAGATCCACATCACAAAATAAAAAAGGTAAAGGGCCATCCATGCGTATTTCGAAAACCAGACGCTCAGAAATATCGCACATCCAAGAAAAATGAGATGTAAGCCAAATGCCTGCCTGATGTGGAATCTGGCAAAGCTGTTCTTGGGTTCCATATTCATGGTGATAGCAATAAGTGCTCCTACCATTGTGAGATAAGCTACAATAGCACTCGTTTTTCCTTCCTTGATTTCTGTTGAATTCATACCGTGATCCTAGTCGGGATTAATGAAGAACTGATCGTCAATTACAGTCCCATATACACAACCTTTGCCACGCTTGCCTACGTACATGCTGTTTTTGGAAGTAGATTTCAATTCCTTCTTTTCGATTTGTTGATCCCCTTCGGGATTAAAAAGGCTCAGACTTGCAACTTCACCCTCTTTGAGGGCAGCCGCTGGGATATTGAAACGATCCCGTCCCTTAGTCAGGAATTGAATGGTCTGTTCCGTGCCGAATATTGAATTTAGTATCGCAAAAGCAGATTCAAGGCCAAGGGAGCCGTAGGCAGCCCGGTCAAATTCTATACGCTTTTCCTCAATATCAATGGGCAGGTGGTCTGTAGTTATCATGTCGATTACTCCCGTGCGTAGTCCTTTCCTAAGTGCTTCCCGATCCTTTGATGTCCTCAGTGGGGGCATAACTTTGAAATTGGTATCAAACTCCTCCAGAACTTCATCCGTAAAAAACAGATTGTGAAGCGCAACACTGCAGCTCACATTGAGACCTTTTTTCTTCGCATTGGCAATCAGGTTCACCGCTCCTGCCGTGGAAATTGTGGGGATATGCAATTTACCGCCTGTGTATTCGAGAATAAACAGGTCTCTCGAAATCTGAATTTCCTCGGCCAGTGCCGGGATTCCGCCCAGACCTAATTTGGTGGAGGTATTCCCCTCGTGTACACTTCCGTTCCCTGCGATAGAAACATCGAGGGGAAAGGAAAAGACCAGGCCGTTAAAACCCTGGGCGTACTGGAGCGCAATCTTAAGGAGATTGGAATTGGTAACCGGACTTTTAAAATCGTAAAAAGCCACTGCACCCGATTTACTCATATCGTATAATTCAGCCAGATCGATTCCTTCACCCCCACGCGTTAAAGAGCCAATGGGATAAACCCTGGATCCCTTTTCCGCCGCTGTCTTTTTTAGAAAGATAATATCTCCGCTGGTATCCGGAACCGGATATGTATTGGGGTTTAAAAGGATATCAGTAAACCCGCTTAAGGCAGCTACCTTAACACCATTAGAGAGGGTTTCACGCTCTTCGTATCCCGGTTCACCAAAACTAACACTGCTATCGAGCCAACCTCTTGATACATGGAGGTTTGGCAGGGAAACTATCTTGGTTTTTGAATCTGTTTTTACAGTGGCCCCTATTTTTTCAATATTGCCATTTTTAATCCAGATATCCCTTACTTTCCCGTGCAATCCTTTGTTGTGTTCATCGAGGATCTTAGCCGATTTAAGGAGTATGTTCATTTAAGTGCTTTTTGAATGATTACCTCAGCGAGAATGAAAAGCAGTGCTAAAATAACAAACCATTTCCAAAGGCTTGTAACTGAACTCATACTTTCAATTTCCTGAAAGATTTCTGAGATTGAATTATTTACTTTAGCCGCTGCATTAAAAGATTCACTATTCAGGTAGTTTAGCTGGCTTTCGGTCCTTTTGTGATTAAAGCTGAAAGACCTTTTTGTCTGGGCGTTTTCCAACGAATAGATACCAGGTTCGGTTGGAATTTCCTCGAACCACAACCGGGTTTTTTCACCAATCAATTGCTGTCGGGGAATAAACTCCAGCTCCTCTTTCTTTAAACTCAGAATACGATCTTCTTCCAGGACTTCAGAAATATCAACAGAATTGTTTTCTCCCAGAAGATAATAAAGTTCGGGCAGGCTTCTGCTGCGGATCGCCATGGCGTACAAGGTTGGTACAACCAGGGGGGAACTGGTAAAGTTGGAGTTGCCCGGATCTAGTGATGCTGTAAAAACGTATAAATTATCCCTGCTCGCCAAAAACGGTTGCTCATTGGCATACCTCAATATGTCACTCCATCTCCCATTTAGCCTGTAGTGCTCCTGAACCTTGGGATAATCAAAATTATCTACCCGTTCTTCAAAAACGTCTGAGTACAAGGGATGTGCGTAATTAATTCCAGTTATTTCGACGGAGGTTTCGTTCTTATTTCCGAAGGAAAGCCCATATGAATTTAAAAGAAGATTGAATTCTGAAATGTTCATGTTTACGGGAGGGATCAGCAGTAAACTCCCTCCTTCTTTAATAAATTCCCTCAGCGATTCTGTCATGGCAGGAGGTAGTCTGGGAACTTGATTGAGAATGACAAGATCTTGTTCGTTAAGAGAAGCGATGCCCTGATCCAGGGAACGTATATTCCTGAATTCGGTTAGATCATCGCCGAATAATCTGTTGAGAAATACACTTTCTGACTCCCCCACGGCCAGCACCTTGATCTTTTCCCGTGTATTGATGGTAAAATACAATTCATTGTCATATTCCAGTCCGGTATCGGATAGACTTACCACTCCCTCAATGAATTGTCTGCCTGGCAAAGAGAACACCAGTTCTGAACTTTCGGAAGGACTGTAGGTCACGGCCGATTTTGCTATCAGATCGCTGCGATTGTAAAGAGATACCGGGGTAGAACCAAATTCGGTATTTGC
Source organism: Flavobacteriaceae bacterium (assembly GCA_013042255.1). Classification (GTDB taxonomy): domain Bacteria; phylum Bacteroidota; class Bacteroidia; order Flavobacteriales; family Flavobacteriaceae; genus Muriicola. The sequence continues at coordinate 16,847 of JABDQK010000169.1, forward strand.
TGAAACTTTTATGACCAGCTCATTATCTGAAGCAGAAGTAGTCTTTATATAGGCCGAATCAATTGCAATATTCCGGAGTTCTTCAGATCGGATGGGCACATAGATCAATTCCGTTTCCTCCGAAACGGTCACGGAATCACTTTCCATCGATTTCTGAAAATCTGAAATAAGAATGAGTTTTTTTAGTATGTCTTCGCGCTGATTGAAGAACGTCTGTCCTTTTAATATGATTTCCCTTAGAGTCAGCTGATTAGAAGCATAAGGTAATTGTAGCATGGAGTTTCGTATTTCTCCAAGAGTAACTTCCCTGAATTCGGAATCATTGGTAAACAAAGAAAAGGAAACATCCTCGGGGATAGCAGTGATAAGATCCTGTACAGCATTTTCCAGAAGGGAATTGTTGTCCTGTCTGGCCTGCATACTAAAGGAATTGTCGAGGTAAATTGTTATCTCCTGTTCTTTGAAAGCCGTCGGATTTGCGATAAAAGGCTGAGCAAATGCAATGATCAAAGCCGTGAAAAGAGCCATCCGGGTAAGCAAGAGGAGCCACCTTTTGAGGGTCTGACTTTTCTGAGACTTTGCCTGAACCCGTTGCAACAACCTCACATTGGTAAATGGGGTAGGCTTAAACCTTCGAAGCTGTAATAGATGAATTAGAATAGGGATGAGGAGAAGCCAGAGCGACCAGAGGAGTTGCGGGTATTTAAACAGCATGTCCTGAAATCATTTAGCAAATATAATCAAAGATTTTCAGCAATCTTGGTGTGTATCCAGGATAGTATAAGAATTTTAAACAAAAAGAGCTTAACAGAAAAAGTAATAGTCTCTCATCTCTGTCATCGATCTGGCATCAAGATAGCTTCTTATCTGTTTTTGCGCTCTTGCATTGGCGACCGTGATAATACTCTGTGGTGTTTCAACCCAGTTCAACTTATCTTCATAAGGTCTCAGGGGCTGGCCATATATTTTCTTCCCGGTCTTTTTGGGGTTATCACAAACCCAGTGAAATTCAGTATCGTTTTCCAGAAGTAATTTAGCTACGGTTTTACCCTTGTTTCCGGCCCCCCAGAGAAGTAAGGGCCGCATCTTATCCCGATCATGTCTCAGGAAGTAATGAATTTTGATTTGCAGAAAGGTATTGTTAGCATAATTAGGGCTGGTACGGGAAGTACGGGTAGAATAATCCCTCCAAAGATGTAATACCTTTTCCGAGGGAAGACATTTTAATCCCGCTTCATACATTCGAAAAGCAAGGTCGTAGTCTTCCGGATATCTGTTCGCATCAAATGCACCACAACTTTCGAGGTCTTCTTTATATACCATCCAGCAGGGGGAGGGGATTACACATTCCTTGTATCGTTCTTTAAAGTTCGAGCCTCCACGTGTAAGCCTATTTAACCAGTTTTCATACTTTTTATATCCCTCGCTGATTCCCTTTGCCGAAAAATACCTAACCAGACCGAGGGAAATATGACCCCTGCCGGATTCCTGTAATGCTCCAAGCATGATCGATATTTTCCCCGGTACCATAACATCATCCGAATCCATTCTGGTAACCACGGAGCCTGATGAAGCTTTAAAAGCAGTTCTCAGGGCCACAATGATACCCCTACCTTTATTTTTCAACACTTTGATTCTGGGATCAGATTTTTGATACTCTGAGATCAAAGTGTAACTAGAGTCCTGAGAATGATCATCAACCGCAATGAGTTCCCAAAAAGGATAATCCTGAGCGAGTATTGAATCAAGGCACTCCCGCAAATAGACTTCGGTATTCCTGAAAGGCATCAGGATACTTACTTTCTCATTAGTCATGGAAACTTTCTTTTATCAGGGAGGATAAACTGCACAAATAGGTATATAGCTATGATTTTGAGATTAAATGACTCGATGGTTGATTTTTTAGGGCGATTCGTCCAAAGCTTTCTTTATGGCCTTTTCTGCAAGAGGAGCCATAATTTCATATCCTTTTTTTGTGGGGTGTACCCCGTCATTTGCCAGGTCTGGATCCAATCCCTGTTTCCCATTTACCATAGCACTAAAGTAATCGAGATAAATAGCTCCCTGTTTATCTGCGTATTCTTTGATCATAGCATTGAGCTTTGGTATTTTTATATCAGGTCGTAACCCAGGTCTCCAGGAATAGTCGGAGGCCGGAAGGACTGAACAGAGTATAACGGCAATATTATTCGATTGTGCGAGTTCGGTCATGGATTTCAGATTTGCGAGCGTCTCATCAAGTGTCATGGGCCCTGTATTTCCTGCGATATCGTTGGTTCCGGCCAGAATGAGCACAACACGTGGTTTTAGATCGATCACATCCTGTCTGAATCGAACAAGCATCTGAGGGGTTGTTTGCCCGCCTATTCCTCTATTGATATAGGGCTTGTCCCTGAAGAATGAAGGTTGTGTATGTAACCATCCAATCGTAATCGAATTTCCAAAGAATACAATACGGTTTTCCATAGTCATTTTCTGTGCCAATTTTTTATTGTCTTCCCGATATACATCCAACTGAGCCCAGTCCTGAGCGATTGATCTGGCAGGTACGAATACTAAAAAAAATAGGAAAAAAGCTAATTTGTTCATCTGAAGCAGCAGTCTGGTTAAAAGCCAAAAGATAATAAATAGGTGGCCGATCTCCATAAAAAAACCCTGCCTTTATTTGGCAGGGTTTAGCTTTTATGTGGTTGGACTCTTATTCACAGGCAACGTCGTCGCCATTTGCATCCCAGCAATGCCACATTTCATCTTCGAAATATGCCAGAGCCCGTACGCGTCCTTCATAAGTGCTTCTGCTCCATTCTATATCAACGTCTACAAATGCCTGAAGATTGGCGTCGTATACATTTGCGTTAAAGTATGCATCGTAGTACGCATCCTGTAATCCGTATTCCAGATAACTGTTTCTAAACAGATCATCATTACCCTGGTCGTCTAGCTCCCTTACCCAGGTGTAGCGGATACTTCCGATTTCTTCACCCGACTTTTCCCAGTCGATACGCAACATAGCATCAGGTCGTTCTGGTCCCTGATTTAGGATCCAGAATCCGCTGTTTCCATCGATAGCAGAGCTACCAGAGAACCATAAGAATTCATCGAATCCTTCTATTCCTTCTTTGGTGATATACATCTCCCATAATACGGCATCTGCAGTGAGTTGCCCGGTAAGACGTGCAGTATATTCACTGGTGAATCCGTCAACGCTATAAGTCCATTGCCAGGTATCTTCCGATATTTTTTCGGGAGTTTGTGTAAAAGCAGCCTGAAATGAGGCTACTGGAACTGCGAGAGTAGAATACAAGGCAGAGCTCCATACACCCACTACTACCCGGGAGAAAACCCAGTTTCCATTGGGGGCCTTGTTATCGTAGACCAGATTGGCCGATTTGCCTGAGTTTCCGTCTTCTTCAAACGCTTCAAAATCAAAGGCCATCGACTCAGACGGCGGAAGATCAGGAGATAGGGACTGCTCGGGCGTGTCTGATGATTTTTCACAAGACACTGCAATAAGGGCGATCATACTAAGGATCAATCCTGTAAATTTCAATTTTTTCATGGGGTATTTTTTATCCAGATTATACGTACGCTATAACGTTCATATATTGATAAAAGTATACGCCAGGAAGGGTTTTCTACTTAATTTACAATATGCATGAAGCCTTAAGCATTTCCTAGCCATCCTTGTGGTTATTACAGGGAAGAACCATGTCCTGAGCTAAAATGATCGAAAAAGTATCAATATTTAGCACTTTCCCCATTGGCCTGGGTTTGCAGGATAAATGCCCTGATGTCTTCGTTTGCCTGCCTTAGGTCTTCTCTTCTGAGATACATCATATGGCCACTGCGGTATCCCTTAAACTGAAAGCGATCTTTCATTCTTCCACTGGGATCTACCTGCCACATGGTGTATTTTGCATTAAAATAGGTGGTGGCACCATCGTAATAACCACTTTGGATGAGGACGTTTAGATAAGGATTCTGAGCCATTGCCTGTCTGAGATTTTCACGGGTGTTATCATCATCGTTATCCCATGGCCTTACGGGTCCGAACATATTGTATTTAACATCTGTCTTAAAGTTAAGTTCTTCCTGTAAATAGTAATTAATGGCAGGGGTAAAGCTGTGCAGCCAGGAAGTGATTTCCGAGTTATAATCCGGTCTTTCACCGGCAATTTGCCGGTCAATTCCCAAATACCGGCTATCTAATCTTCCTACCGTATATCCACGGTCTCTTAATAGCGCTTTCCAGAAGTAAGAGGTAGGAATTGAAAGGTTACGAGACAGGATTTCGTCTTTACTAAGCCCCGAATAATAGGCAACTCGTTCTGCCACCTGATTTCGTTCTGCCTCGCTGATGAATCCTCCTTTGGCCAGGGCAGGTATCAGCGTATTGATCGTATATTCTTCTGATTCGGGTAGGATATCTAATAGATCTTTACTTTGGAGAGCTGCAGGCAGTGCCTTGTGATGCCAGGCGGCCGCAGTGTAATAGGGGAGGTTTAACGCTTCACTTACCGGTCCGCCTACCCGGATGACTTTATAATCGGCCGGACTCACCATAATTACCCCGTTGAGGTACATCCACTGTTGATTCTGGAGGGCAAGGGACAGACCCATTACTCTTGTGCCCCCGTAACTTTCCCCTACAATATATTTTGGGGATCTCCATCGATTATGCCTGGTGACAAAGGTGTTGAGCCACTCCGCCAGGTATTTGATATCTGCATTGATCCCAAAGAATTTGCTGCGGTCGACTTCCTT
>JABDQK010000192.1 GCA_013042255.1 Flavobacteriaceae bacterium
TCAATCTTGAATACGAGGAATTTCTAAAACAATTTGGAGAGGAAGGCAACGCCATTGTCCTCGCCATCAGAGATTCCAACCTTTTTACTCCTGAAAATTTTAATCGCTGGAATGTCTTAAGCAAACAACTTGCTGCTTTCCCTGAAGTAGAATTCGTTATCTCTACCGACAATTTACAGGAACTGGTTAAGGACAATGAAAGTCAGGAGTTTGTATTAACTCCATTTCTCAAGGAAGAGCCTAAAGACCAGCAGACTATTGATAGTTTAAAACAGCACTTGTTTAACAATCTTCCTTTTTACGATAAATTGTTGTTCAATAAGGAGAGTGAAACCATCAGAACCATTGCCTACCTCGACAAGGATATTGTGAACACTTCGGTCAGGAAGGATTTTATCCTCAACGATTTTACCACGCTGGTTTACAATTTCGAGATGGAAACGGGCTTAGACGTACGGGTTTCCGGCATGCCCTATATCCGTACGATGAATGCCCAGAACATCATCGATGAGATAGGGATGTTTATCACCGCAGCTCTGATAGTCACATCTCTGATTTTCTTTTTCTTTTTCAGGAGTTTCCGTGCCACATTAATTTCCATGTGTGTGGTGATCATTGGGGTGATGTGGGCGTTTGGTATACTTGGCTTACTGCAATATGAAATTACGGTACTAACAGCTCTGATCCCGCCTTTAATTATTGTAATTGGAATCCCCAATTGTATCTTCCTGATCAACAAATACCAGCAGGAAGTTAAAAAACACGGTAACCAGGCGCTCTCTCTACAAAGAGTAATTTCCAAGATCGGGAATGCTACCCTGATGACCAATATCACAACGGCTTCCGGTTTTGCCACCTTTATCATAACTGATAGTAAACTCCTGACCGAGTTTGGTATCGTGGCCTCCATTAATATCATCTGTATTTTTATCCTCTCTTTGCTAATCATTCCTATCATATATAGTTTTATGGCCCTTCCTAAAACGAAGCATTTGAAACATCTCAACAAGCGATGGATCGATGCCTTTGTCAATTGGATGGAGCGCATTGTTCGGGAAAGAAGAATAGGTGTATATGTGGTTTCTGTGCTATTGCTTGTTACAAGTATCATTGGTATTTATCAGATCCGGATTTCGGGCAGCCCTATAGAGGATATGCCGAAAAGCAAGCAGTTTTACAAAGACATCAGGTTTTTTGAAGAAGAGTTCGACGGCATTATGCCCGTCGAGATTGTGATCGATACCGATAGGAAGAATGGGGTTCTAAGGCCGGTAAACCTCCGAAAGATGGATGAGCTCGGGGAAAGGATCAGGGAGTTTCCTGAATTGTCAAATCCCACTTCCATTGTTGAACTGGTTAAATATTCCAAACAAGCCTTTTACAATGGGATTCCAAAGTACTATCAGTTGCCCACTTCTCAGGAGAATACTTTTATCATGGAAGTAGCCAGGAAGTCGGAAGGCAATGGCAATTTGTTGAAGAATTTCGTCGACAGTACCGGGCAGGTTGCCAGGATTACTACATTTATTAAAGATGTAAAGACGGAAAGAATGGAAGAGATTGAAGCCAGATTACTGGAAAATCTCAAAAAGATCTTTCCCGAAGAGCGATATAAAACATCAATGACAGGAAAGGCGCTACTGTTTCTAAAGGGAACAAAATACCTGGTAAAAAACCTGATATTGTCCCTCACCCTTGCCATTGGCCTTATAGCTCTTTTTATGGCCTATTTGTTCCGTTCGTTCAGGATGATTGTGATCTCGCTGATCCCTAACCTACTTCCCCTTGTAATTACTGCCGGGGTGATGGGGTTTGTAGGGGTACCCATTAAGCCATCTACTATCCTTGTCTTTAGTATTGCATTTGGGATATCTGTGGATGACACTATACATTTTCTGGCAAAGTACCGACAGGAATTAACAGCCAACCAATGGAGAATTCAAAAATCTGTCTATGCCGCCCTCAGAGAAACCGGGGTTAGTATGTTCTACACCTCAATTGTACTATTCTTTGGATTCTCTGTCTTCGTACTCTCCAGCTTTGGCGGGACCGTTGCCCTGGGCGCTCTCGTTTCAGCCACCCTGCTTTTTGCCATGCTGGCCAATCTTATCCTCCTACCCTCTTTATTACTTTCTCTTGAACGCAGCATTGCCAACAAAGAGGTATTGAAAAAACCACAGATTGATATCCTTCCCAAAGATGAATTGCCGGAGAGCGAAAGCATATAGGTTTAACAGCGGAGCTGGCAAATAATAGCGAATGTTCAGGGTATATAGTTTTCGCCAAAGGATTATCTTTGCGTCGCTAATCGGAAATAGAATTACCTGGTAATGAAGCATATCAAAGAGCTGTTAAAAGAATCCCCTGAGGAACAAATTGTTGAAGTCAATGGTTGGGTCAAAACCTTTAGAAGTAATCGATTTATCGCTTTGAATGATGGGTCGACACTACACAATATTCAGTGCGTAGTTGATTTTGAAAATTTTGACGAGGCCTTGTTAAAACAAGTTGCTACGGGAGCAGCTTTGAAGGTGAAAGGGAAGTTGGTTGCCAGTCAGGGCAGAGGGCAGGCCGTGGAAATCCAGGTAAGTGAACTCCATATTCACGGAACGGCAGATGCCGAAACCTACCCAATTCAACCCAAGAAACACTCCATGGAGTTCCTCAGGGAGCAAGCTCATTTAAGAGTACGCACCAATACCTTCGCGGCCATCATGAGAGTAAGGTCGGCTCTTTCGTTTGCCGTTCATCAGTATTTCAGGCAAAACGGGTTCTATTATATGCATGCGCCGATAATCACCGGATCGGATGCCGAGGGCGCCGGAGAAATGTTCCGGGTTACGACCTTAGACCTTAAAAATCCCCCTCTTACTGAAGAAGGTGAGGTGGACTTTAAAGAAGACTTTTTTGGAAAAGAAACCAATCTTACGGTTTCTGGACAATTAGAGGCCGAAGCTTACGCCATGGGTCTGGGCAAGGTTTACACCTTTGGTCCTACCTTCAGGGCAGAGAATTCTAATACCTCCCGCCATCTTGCGGAATTCTGGATGATAGAACCTGAAATGGCCTTTTTCGATCTGAATGACAATATGGACCTTGCGGAAGATTTTATAAAAGAAGTACTTCGGTATATAGTTGAACATTGTGCTGAGGACCTCAACTTCCTCGAAAAGAGACTTCTCGATGAAGAAAAGACCAAGCCCCAGGCTGAACGCAGCGAACTTTCCCTGCTTGATAAGTTGAAATTTGTGATCGACAATCAGTTTGTCAGGATTACCTATACCGAAGCCATAGAAATCCTCAAGAACAGTAAACCCAACAAAAAGAAGAAATTCCAATATCTCATTGAGGAATGGGGAGCTGATCTTCAAAGTGAACACGAGAGATTCCTGGTCGAAAAGCACTTTAAGTGTCCGGTTATTCTCTACGATTACCCGGCTAAAATAAAGGCTTTTTATATGCGACTGAACGAGGATGGAAAAACTGTAAGGGCCATGGACATCTTATTTCCAGGGATCGGGGAGATCGTAGGGGGTTCTCAGAGAGAGGAGCGCTTAGATGTACTTTTAGAGAAAATTAAAACCCTTGGCATTGACGAGAAGGAACTCTGGTGGTATCTCGACCTTAGGAAATACGGTACAGCAGTGCATAGTGGATTTGGCCTTGGTTTTGAAAGGCTTGTTCAATTTGCCACCGGAATGGGCAACATTCGGGATGTAATTCCGTTTCCTAGAACACCGCAGAATGCGGAGTTCTAAAGGTAAATTCGTTACTTTTATGTAATGAGAATTTTGTGCCCCCAATGCTAAAGCAACACTTACAATTCAAACTTTCGCAAAAGCTATCTCCTCAGCAGATTCAGCTGATGAAGCTTATCCAATTGCCTACCCAGGCATTTGAACAAAGGCTGAAACAGGAATTAGAGGAAAATCCGGCACTGGAATCGGGGAAAGAGGAGTCGAGTACATACGAAGACGAGTTTGAAGAGGCTTACGATGGGGAAAATGACAATGACACTATCAATACTGATGATATCAATATTGATGACTATCTGAGCGATGATGAGATTCCCGAATACCGCACAAGAACCAGCAATTACAGTGCTGATGAAGAAGAGAAATCCGTGCCATATGCCGCCGGCATCTCTTTCAACCAATACCTGATCAATCAGCTTAATACTTTTTACTTAAGTGATGAAGAATGGTCCATAGCCGAGTTCTTGGTAGGAAGTGTAGATGAAAGCGGATATATCAGGCGTCCTGTGAGTGATATTATGGACGACCTTGCTTTTACGCAGAATATATACACCGATGAGCAGACCATTGAAAAAGTACTGAAGATTGTGCAGGAACTCGATCCACCCGGCGTGGCTGCCCGTTCTTTGGACGAATGCCTGCTCATTCAATTGAGAAGAAAAGAACCAAGTCCGGCTATAGACTTGGCCATTCTTATTCTCGAAAAATCCTTTGATCATTTTACCAAAAAGCACTACAAAAAGCTCCTGCAGAAGCACAACATTTCAGAAGAAGACCTGAGAGAAGCCATATCGGAAATTGAAAAACTCAATCCCAAACCCGGAGGTTCTTATTCGGGAAATAACAGAATCATTGAGCATATCGTTCCGGATTTCTCCATACGTATAGTCGAAGGGGAACTCGAGTTGAGCCTTAACAGCAGGAATGCCCCGGAACTTCATGTTTCCAAAGAATACAGCAATATGCTGGCGGGTTATAAGAGTGCTAAAAAGCGTTCTAAGTCGCAAAAGGACGCCGTTCTTTTTATCAAACAAAAACTAGATGCGGCCAAGTGGTTTATCGATGCTATAAGACAGCGACAACAAACGCTTTTTATAACCATGAACGCCATTATGGAGTACCAGAGGGAATATTTTTTGACGGGGGACGAGCGAAGGCTACGCCCGATGATCCTGAAGGATATTGCCGATACTATCGACATGGATGTATCAACTGTATCGAGGGTGGCAAATAGCAAATATGTTGACACGCCTTATGGCACCAAGCTCATCAAAGAGTTCTTTTCCGAGTCTATGAAGAATGTGCAGGGGGAAGATGTCTCAACCAGGGAAATAAAAAAGATTCTGGAAACAGTGATCAGGGATGAGTCGAAACGCAAACCCCTTACTGATGACAAACTGGCTAAAATGCTCAAGGAAAAGGGCTATCCTATCGCCAGGCGGACAGTAGCGAAATACAGGGAACAGCTGGGAATTCCGGTTGCCCGATTAAGAAAAGAGATCTGATGCGATTGCTCTCCCAATTGGTGTCTTATATCTTCCATCCTATTTTTGTCCCCCTCGCAGGTACTATATCCTATTTTCTGATAACGCCCAAGTACACTACTCTGGAGATGAGAAGTGGGAATATTCTGCCCATCTTTATCCTGACAATTATAATTCCCATTCTTTGTTTTTTTATCCTGAAAAATCTCGGGATCGTCAAGACGATTTTCCTTACGCGAGCTGAGGAACGTAAATACCCATTGATGATCAGCCTGATCCTCTTGCTGATGATCCTCCTCAAGGTGATCCCGGACCATTATACCCAAGAGCTGTACTTTTTCTTTTTAGGTCTTATCGCTGCAACCAGTACCAGCCTTTTATTGTTACTAATCCCGTTTAAAACCAGTCTCCATATGATGGGCGTGGGAAGCATTCTTATGTTCCTGATTGCTTTAAGCATACATTTTGAGCGAAATATTGTGGTAGCCATAAGTCTTATGTTCTTTGCCTCCGGCCTGGTGGCCTCTTCCAGGCTTTTCCTCAAAGCACATAACCGCACAGAGCTCTTAATTGGCTTTATGGTAGGTGTGGTTTCCCAGCTGCTTACCCTGAAATTCTGGCTGTAAATAAGGATATTTGACCTGGTCAGAGGATATAGAAAATAAATCCGATCCTCAGCGGAGTAAAGGTCAGGTCCTCACCGGAATCAAGTTGC
>JABDQK010000210.1 GCA_013042255.1 Flavobacteriaceae bacterium
GATTCACGCGAAATTCCTCCGTGGAACGAACATCGATAAGCGAAACCTTCCGCGAGTCACTCGATATCTCCTGAAGCATTCTTTTAAAACTCACCTCAGGGACGGAATCACAAACCGGCTGTTCGTAATTGGTTTCCAAATGGGTCCGATTCTTATTTTTTGCTACCGCAGGAAACTTAACCTTCCGAATAGATTGGTCGAACCCATTGTATAACATCAATACTCCGCTTAAAACCCCTGGCATATCCGTGATCACTTTTACAGTTTCCAGCGCCTGAAAACTTCCAATGATCCCCGGAATCACTCCAAGCACACCATTTGTATTGCAATCGGGTATATTGTCTTTTTCGGGCAGGGATGGAAAAAGGCAGCGATAGGTAGGCCCTTCCTTGTAATTAAATACACTGACCTGCCCTTCGAAACCATAGATGGCTCCGGAAACAAAAGGTTTGTTCAAAATTACACAGGCGTCATTTACCAGGTATCTGGTGGGAAAATTATCAGAGGCATCAACTACAAGATCATATCCTGCAATAATTTCAAGGGCATTTGTTCGGGTTAAAAAGGTGTCGTGGCAGATCAATTCAGTTTCCGAGTTCATTTCCCCTAACTTTTCTTCTGCAACCTGAATCTTTGGCTTGCCAACATCCGATTCGGAGTAGAGAACTTGTCTTTGTAAATTGGACCATTCCACCACATCTTGTTCTACCATTCCCAGGCAGCCTACTCCCATTGCATTGAGATACTGCAATACAGGTATTCCGAGTCCCCCTACCCCAACAACCAGCACTCTGGCCTCTTTTAGCTCCTGCTGTCTTTCCGGACCAAAATTCTTTAGGCTGGTTTGTCTGATGTAGCGATTTTGTTTCATTTTGAATTGAGGACTTCTTTTATCCTTTTATAATCTTCCATAGAATTGGCATTGGCCAGAACCTCATCTTTTTCAGGGAATACCAAATGGATATCGGAATTTAGAAGGAATTTACGCGGGCAGCTGGAGTTGGCCGTTTTTAAATATTCTATCGCCTTTGCGAGTCCTGAAGGCTCCCATATAGCTGCCAGGGGTTCGGGAAGTCCACTGGCCTTTGTGGCCAGCGCAGTTGCATCTTTTGCAGGATCCCTTGAATCTAGCAACCTTTTAAGGGTATCCAGATCCAAAAGGGGAAGATCACATGCCAGGACCAGCCAGGCAACTTCGGGATGCTTGGCATAAGCACTTAGGATCCCGTTAAACGGTCCTGCATATTCATTTCTGTCGAGGATTGTTTCCATTTCCGAGGTGAGGTCTTTTTGTTGATCGGAGCGTAAACTGATAAACGCCCGGGGGCAGATTTTCAGGGCTAAATCATACATTACTTCCTGCTGAGAATCCCCGTGATATGATATAAGGGCCTTGTCTGTGCCCATTCTGCTGCTTTTCCCTCCGGTTAAAATCAAGCCGTAAACCACTGTATTTTCAGATAAACTATATGAAGATAAATTTGTCAATGTAAGTCTGTTTTTTTAGGCTAGCCTCCAATGGAAGTCATAGAATTTTCAAAAACACCCTGGTGTTCTCTTTGGGCGTCAAAGCCTGTTTTCGCACGTGTACCTATCGCTTCTTCAATGGAAGTACGTAAATGCAATTCAGGATTTTCACCCCGAAGAATATCCCTGACATTCATTTTGGGTTTTCCGTAGAGGCAGGTGATAACATCTCCCGTTGCTGTTATTCGTAACCGATTACAACTCCCGCAAAATGTTCTGCTGAATGATGGGATGATCCCAAAAGTGCCAGTATGCCCGGGTATTTTATAATTAATGGAGGTGGATGTCTCCGGTGATTCCAGTTTTTCCAGGGCAGGATAATGCGATTTTATATAGTCGAGTATTTTTTTATAATTCCATGTGATTGCGTCGAATTGTTTGCTTCCCCCATTAAAAGGCATTTCCTCCAAAAAACGCACGGAGACCGGATAATGCTCCTGTAACTTCAGAATAGGAATCACATCCTGAACATTCTGATTATCAAGTACGATGAAATTGATCCTAAGGTTAAACCCCTCTTCTATCATGGTCATCAGATTTCCAAAAACAACATCGTATTGATCCCTTCTGGTAATCTTTTCAAAGGTATCCCTGTTAATGGCATCCAGGCTCAGGTTGATATTGGTTATACCCAAGGCCTTCAGCTCCTGAATGTGAGGCCCGATCA
>JABDQK010000211.1 GCA_013042255.1 Flavobacteriaceae bacterium
TCGTTTCGGGTGAGGTCCGGACTTACCACCGTCCAGCTTTGTCCTTCATCGGTCGATTTAAATACGACATTACCAGCGTGGTAGATGGTTTTTCTGTTATGAGGCGAGCTGATGATGGGGGCATTCCAGTTATATCGGTATTTGAAATCGGCCGGCACATTGCCCAGGGCCAGTTCCGGATATTCTTTGATTGACTTCCCTTCTCGTGAGGCTTTTACCCATTTTTCAATAATACCCTGATAGCATCCTCCGTAGATCACCTCAGGATTATCGGGATCAAAAGCCAGGAATGCACTTTCGCATCCTGCTACGGAATACCAGTCTTTCCAGTCGATTCCCCTGTCATTGGTCCTGCTGGCGATGGAAATAGCTGAATTGTCCTGCTGCCCTCCATAAACGCGATAGGGAACCTGATTGTCTGTGATCACCCGGTAGAACTGTGCTGTGGGCTGTATTGCCTGAGAGCTCCAGCTCATCCCGGCGTTATTGGAAATATTGGCACCTCCATCATTGGAGTTGATCATTTTCTGGTTGTCATGAGGATGGATCCACAAATGGTGATTATCCCCATGTGGGGTTGGTAGATTGGAAAAAGACTTACCTCCGTCTATCGATTTCATTACGGGGGCATTCAATACATAGACGATATTTTCATTCTGGGGGTCAGCCAGGATTTCCATATAATACCAGGACCTTGCAATATTTACTCTGTCTTTATTGATCTGCACCCACTTTTTCCCGGCATCGTCAGAACGATAGACCCCGCCTTTCTCATCTTCGGCTTCAATAACCGCAAAGACCCTGTCGGGATTTGCCCTGGAGACCGAGATACCTGCTTTTCCGAATTCTTTTGGCAGGCCGGTTTTCATCTTTTCCCAATTCAGACCTCCATCGGTAGATTTAAAAAGTCCGGACATAGCACCTCCTGATTCCATAGTCCAGGGATATCGGCGATGCTGCCACATGGCGGCATAGAGAATAAGAGGATTCTTCATGTCCATAGAAAGTGATGAGGCCCCCGTGGTTTCATCGAGATATAGCACTTTCTCCCAGCTGTTTCCCCCGTCTGTGGAGCGGTATATCCCCCGATCTTCAGAGGGGCCGTATTGTGCTCCCTGGGCTGCTACAAATACAATGTCAGGATTGGTCGGGTGGATGATCACATCTGAGATGTGACGGGTAAAGTCGAGCCCTTTATGTTTCCAGGTCTTCCCGGCGTCAGTTGAAATATAAATACCGTCGCCCATCGAGGTCATCACCCCTCTGGCAGCATGTTCTCCCATCCCGGCGATTACGAAATTCGGATTACTTTCTGATACTGCGATGGCGCCAACGGTACCCGTTTTAAAGAAGCCATCTGAGATGTTTGCCCAGCTAATCCCGTCATCTGTTGTTTTCCATACCCCTCCACCGGTACTTCCCATATAATAGGTCATGGGCTGACCTACAACTCCGGAAGACGCAACACTTCTACCTCCCCTGAAAGGACCTATGTTTCGCCATTTAAGTCCGTGATAAAGTGAATCTTCGACAATGATTGGAGGGGGTGTTTTGCGCGATTTTCTTCTTTGTGCCTCGTGGGAGAAGGGAAGGATCAGCAAAGCAAGGAGTAAGATGTTCGTGAATTTCATATTCTTAGGTTAGCGTTATGTTATTGTTAGACCGTATCAGGTTCTTTTTAGAGCCGGATTAAAATTTTGCGAGAGAATTTGAATGATCAAAGTTTTGTAGTCAATTCCTTATATGATTAATCAATGCCACCTTCTCTGTTAGGAGATCTTGGGGAGGGCCATTCTCTTTTTTCCCCCGTTCTTGGATTGATAGAAAGCACTGCTTTCTCCCTTGAAGTTTTTTCGGGGTCTTCACTGGCCATATAGGTCAGGATGGCAGTCAGGATAACATTATTTCGGACGTCGTCAAAGACAATCTTGTCATAGGTATCGAGGTTAGTATGCCATGTATAATTCCAGTAGCTCCAGCTCAGTGAACTCAAAGAGAAAGCCGGTGCACCTTTGGCCACGAAGGAGGCGTAATCTGATCCGCCTCTGCCGGGATTACCGGGGAAATTCGTTTCAATATGTTTGGTGATGCTTTCAGGTACTGCCTCCATCCATTTGCCCAGATAGGCATAGGAATGCAGGAATCCCTGCCCTGAAAGATTAACTACCCTTCCGGTTCCATTGTCCTGATTAAAAAGGGCTTGCAGTCCTTCTACTACTTCTGGACGGTCTTCCACAAAAGCTCTTGACCCGTTGAGGCCTTGTTCTTCACTCCCCCATAAACCTACAATGATGGTACGTTTAGGATTGGGATATAATTTTTTAAGGATCCTTGCGGTTTCCATCATCGTAATGGTTCCTGTACCGTTGTCTGTGGCACCTGTACCGCCGTCCCAGGAATCAAAGTGAGCAGAAAGCACGATGAATTCATCGGGAAATTCTGTACCCGGTATGGTAGCGATGGTATTAAAAGTAGGGACTCTACCCAGTTCTTTTGATTGGGCCACAACTTTGATCAG
>JABDQK010000045.1 GCA_013042255.1 Flavobacteriaceae bacterium
ATTTTGCGCCTGGCAAAAAGGGGATAGAAAAATAATTATTATAAATATCCAGCTCTTCATGCTATAGTTGTTTATCCAATGCTGAAATCACTTCAATGGCCTTATCGTAATCTGCCTGCATCTGAACCTGGGAAAATGGACTGTATCTGGCCATTTCACAGTTTTTCAGCAAGCCTATAAATCCGTCGTTGGTTTCAGGGTCAACCTCTTTTTTAAGTAGGAGGGTTGCTATTTTTTCCTTACTGAATTCTGAAGTTTCAATTTTTAGCTTCGCTTTCAGATAGTTGTGGAGGGCCTTTTCCAGGGCAATGTAGAATTCTTCTTTCTCTCCCATAGCCTTTCTGGCTTTAAAAAGGAATTTCCTCGCCAGCTTGTTCGCTCTTTTAATTTTATTCCCGGCCACATCACTGGCAATCGCTTCTCTCCTTTTGCCAAAAATTATAGCAAGGGGGATGAGTAATAACGGACTTAAGAAGAAAAGATAGAACTGCAATGAGCCAAAGAAAGGTGTTTCCTTAACGGGACTGAGGTTCGGTGTCAGCTTGATAAAGTGGAACTGACTCCCAGTAGCCTGGATAGGGCGTTTATTATTGGAGCTAATAGAAACATTTCCCCCTGAGGACTCAAGAGGCCCACTGGTTACATCAATGTTGATTTCATCAGAAGTAAGTGTTTTATAAGTAGCATCCTGAGGATCAAAATAGCTGAAATTTATAGAGGGTATCGGATATTTCCCTTTAAAAGAAGGTACTACAGTATAGTTATTACTCACTTTACCCTGCATCCCTGAAAGGGTAGTCCTAACACTTTCGTTATACTCGGGTTCATAAACCTCCAGAGATCCGGGCATTTCAAGCGCAGGTAATTGGAAGAGTTTTAGATTTCCTTTTCCTTCAACTTCAACAACAGCCTGAAGGGATTCAGTGGCCTTGAGGGTTTTTTTACTGGTAGAGACATTAAACCTGAAGCTGCCCACAGCCCCACTAAAATCGCTGGGTTGTCCTTGAGTAGGTAGCGGCTTTACCTGAATAGTCCTTTTCCCGGCAGAAACTGTTTTATGGGTTTGGGTATAGATAGGCTGTCCGAAAAAATCCCTTCTGTTTGTTGGCACTTCAAGGGTGACGTCAAGGGAAAGAGGTTCTATTTCCAGTGCCCCGCTTTTTTGCGGATACAGTACCACACGCTTGAGAATAACGTATCGGTATGATTTACCTTGATAGGTTCCATTCTTCACATTATATGAAGTTACCGGGATATCCTGGCTCCAGAAATTGTTATAGGTCGGATTATCAAGAGGACGGAAATTGGAAACATTGATGGACGGACTCACATAAAGTTTGTAGACCACACTCATTCCCTCATTTAAATAGGGTTGCGTCTTTGATACCTCAGCTACCAGATGCAGATTTTCATCCGCGATATCCTCGGCTGTCATCTGATCACTGGGCTTGTCAACCGCAGCTGTTACTTCAACTTTTGCAGGAGTGGTTTTGTAAGTCTTTCCATCAATTACAATCGTAGCCTGTTTAATAGTAAAGGTTCCCCTTTCAGTAGGTGCGAGGGTATAAGAATAAGTCTTGGAATAACTTCTCACCCCATTGATCCAGGAGGAACTAATGGATTGTGATGGACCCATAAGTACGCGAAACCCTTCAAAATCAGGAGGGGTAAAGTTATCGCCGTCTTTATTCATTGTGAATTCTACCCTGAGTCTTTCATTGATCCCTAGCTTTTCCTTGCTGAGATTTGTTTTAAACTCAATGGTTTCCTCCTCCTGCGCGAATCCCAGAGAGGATCCGATCAGGAATAAAAGAAGAAAAACACTATGGATTATACTTTTAGTCATCACCAATCTTTGGCATTTTTACTCTTAGGTCCCTTGACCTTCTTTTCGTTCATCTTTTCCTGCACTTTATTTTCTTCATTCTGCATGGCTTCCAGCAGATTTTTTATTTGCTGAGGAGACAGTTGACTGCTGCGTGGTTGTTTTTGCTCGTCGGGTTTTTGACCCTTATTAGGCTGGTCTTTTTTCTCATTTCCATCCCCGTCCTTGTTCTCATCTTCTTCCTGTTCCCCTCCGTCTTTTTCCTTATTGTCCTGTTGCTGGTCTTCCTGTTCTTTTTTGCCTTTATTTTCAGAATCTTCGTCTTCCTTTGCATCTTCGTCTTTGTCCCCGTCTTTGTCCTGGTTTTTCTGTTGCTCCGCCAGGGCTTTGGCAAGAGCCAGATTATATCGGGTTTCTTCGTCTTCGGGATTGTTCCTCAATGCTTCTTTATAGGCCTCAACTGCCTTGTCGTATTCTTCATTTTTCATGAACACATTGCCCATGTTGTGGAAGGCCTTGTGTTTTTCAGGCTTAGCTTCGGCCAGTTCCCCTGCCTGTTTAAACCTGCCAAATGCTTCTTCCAGGCTTTCTTTTTTGTAATAGGCCGTTCCGAGGTTATAAGGGGCAATAACATTTTCGTCGCTTTTGGAGATCGCCCTTCGGTAATCTGCTTCAGCCTTGACGAATTCGTTTTCGGACAACTCCTGATTCGCCTCCCAGGTTAGGTCGAGGGAAGACTTCAGATCCTTCTCAGTAGTTTTCTTTTTATCATCTTGTGCTATGCCCACGGCAATGAAACACATGAAAAAAAACAGGCAAATCTTATTCATGGTCATCTTCATTAAATAGATTTAACTTTTGCAGCCATTTCGTTTTTCTGTCGAGTAAAAAGACATCTAAAAATAGGAAGAATAAGGCTGCTCCCAAAAACCATTGAAACTGGTCCTTGTAATCTGCAAACTGCTTGGCTTCAAATTCAGTTTTATCAATTTGGTTTAAAGCCTCCTTGATTTTCTCAACAGCTTCTTCTGTATTTGAGCCATCGATGTATTCTCCATTTCCTTTTTCGGCAATTTCCTCCAGGATTTCGGCATTCAGCCGGGTAATAATAACCTCGCCTTCGCCGTCTTTTTTTAATTCCTGTGTAATTCCGTTCCTTTTTATCGGAATAGGGGCTCCCTTTTCTTTTCCGACCCCAATGGTGAACACCCTAATTCCTTCTTCTACGGCGAGATCTACGGCGTCAATAGCCCTTCCATCTGTGTGGTCTTCTCCATCTGAGACGATGAACAGAACCCTGTTCGTCTGATCCTGATCGTCATAGTAGGTCGTTGCCAGTTTAATGGCCTCATCAATCGCTGTGCCCAGGGAGGACAAAAGGTCGGTGTTCAGATACTGTAAAAACATTTTTGCCACTCCGTAGTCGGTGGTGATAGGTAACTGAGGAGCAGCCTGCCCGGCATATGCAATAATTCCGATTCTATCACTTGCCAGTTGATTGATGATCTCGGAAACCAGTCGTTTGGACTTTTCCAACCTGTTTGGCGCGATGTCCTCGGCCAGCATACTTTTTGATACGTCAATTGCAAACACAATATCAACCCCCTCTCGTTTAACTGTTTCCAGTTTGGTCCCAATTTTTGGATTGGCCAGACCGAGGATAAGACCTGTAAGGCCTAAGAGAAGGAGAATTAGCTTTAACCCACTCTTAAAGTTGGAACGGGTGGGCACCAATCTTCTGAGCAAATCGGGATCGGCAAATTTCCTTTGTGTTCTTTTTTTCCAGAACACCAAACCGAGATACAGCAGCACTATGCCCGGGAAGAGCAGGAAATAATAGAAATATGTCGCTTCGTCTATCTGTATCATGGCCTAAACAAAACTTTTAAATAAGATTGTTCTCAATATCCATTCGGAAATCAGAAGAATTCCGGCAAGAAGGGCCCAGGGCCTGAATTTCTCTTCGTTGTTATAATATTTAAATTCTTCTACTTCTGTTTTTTCCAGTTTGTTGATCTCTTCATAGATAGCTTCCAGTTTCTGGTTGTTGGTCGCTCTGAAATACTGTCCCCCAGTTAGTTCGGCAATCTGTTTTAAGAGATCCTCGTCAATTTCAACCTGTCGCATTCCATATCGGAAAGAGCCATCAGCATTGTACGCAATTGGCGAAAGTGCATTGCCGTTGGTTCCAAGTCCGATAGTATATGTTTTTATACCGAATTCAACAGCCAGGTTGGCGGCTGTTTCAGGTTCGATAAATCCTGAATTGTTGACGCCGTCGGTAAGGAGGATGATTACTTTACTTATGGCCTTACTGTCTTTTAAGCGGTTAACTGAAGTAGCCAGGCCCATACCGATAGCTGTCCCGTCTGCCAATTGGCCATAGGTTATTTCTTTTAGCGCATTGAGTACGATCCCCTTGTCGCTGGTAATAGGAGTTTTGGTATAACTTTCCCCCGCGTAGGCGACAAGCCCAATCCGGTCATTGGGGCGTTGCTGGATAAAATTAGAAGCGACTTCCTTGAGAGCTGCTAGTCGGTTTGGACGAAGGTCCCTTGCCAGCATACTGGAAGAAACATCTATGGCCATCACAATATCAATTCCCTTTGTGGTTTTAGTACGGGTTGAGACCTCCCTGATCTGTGGCCGGGCCATTGCCGTGATGATGCACGCTAGGGCAAGAAGCCTGAAGGCAAACAATACAGGACGAAGTTTTGAAAGAATATCATTTTTTGGGAACCCCTTTATGCTCGGGATTTTTAGTGTAGCTGTCTGATCTTTTCGTTTGAAGAAATACCACAGTATGGCCAGAGGTAACCCCAGGAGCAACCAAAAGAATTGTGGATTCGCAAACTGAATATTTTCAAACATTTCTTAAACCTGTGTTTTTACATCAATGGAATTAATTATTCTATCAATGATCTGTTCGGCATAGGGATCCCCTTCTTCCCATGAGAGAATCACCTGTTGCTGAAAGCCTTTTCCTCCAAAAAGAATGATCGCATATTTACACTTAATTCTGTCATTCTCGCTATCACCCGGGAAGGTAGCGCTGCCATAGACTTTTACCCCGGGCACTCCGGAAGCAGAGCTGAATTCTTCCTGTTTAGTGATAATGTTTCGGGCACCTTTATCTACGAATTCCTTAAGGGCCTCGTCTATGCTCTTTTGATAATCGGGTTCGGTAGGTTCTGCCAGTATTACCGAAGAGGTTCCTACGCCAAAGAGATTTTCGGGATTGTAAAAGGAAAACACCTGTTTGTTACGTACCACATTCATTTCTTCAGCTGAAAGTTCCACCTCCTGTCTGAGCAAAACGTCTGGAGCTGATATGTCTATGGGGGGATAGCCATAAGAACTGGATACCCATTCTCCCTCGAGTAATTTTTTAGATGGCTGGTAGATAAGCGAATTCTTGACATTGTCAACCCCGTAATAGAATACGGTGGCAACCAGACTAAGCAGCACTATGGCTGCAGTGGCCACTCCTGCCTGCATCCACCTTTTTTTAAGGGCTTTTTTACGCAGGACTTCCTTGTATGCAGCTAGCTCCATCAATTCCTCCTCAGTAGGTTCAGGGATCGCTTCCTTGGTCTTTATAACTATATGTTCTATAGACTTCCTGTCTTCTTCTGCCTTCGACATTTCTGGTTTCGAGCGTGCAAATTTCACCAGGTCTGCAGTGTATAGGATTTGTTTAAACTGCTGTATGGTTTCGTCTTCAATTTTTAATTCCCCTGCATCTTTCATCAGCTCCAGCTTTGTGATAAGCTGGTCTGTGGTGCTTTCAAGAGCAGAGATATGGACATCCTCTTCCAGGTATGATCTAACAATATCAGTTAGTTCAGAATAGTATTTTTTATATTCTTCCTGGATGAGATATTTTGAGTTTTCGAGCTTTTTTAATTCCTGTAGTGCCCGGTCATAGGGGGGGAGCAAAGCTTGCTGTTCTTCTTCGCTCAAAGGTTTACGCCTGAAAAAGTACCAGAGAACAATTCCGATCATGAGAAGGCTTCCCAATATGACCCAGACATAAAATGGGATATTTGCCCGATTTTTATCGACAGGAATCAGAGGCTTTATATCATAGATTTCTTTAGTTACAGTATCCACTTCAACGGTCGCTACCTCTACCCGGAGTGAGTCTGTAAAATAACCCTTCCCATCAATCTCGATCCTTTGAGCAGGAAGGATATAGGAACCCGAATCGAATTGGGTTAAGGCGTAGATCTTTTGAAGGATCATCCGATCTGCCTTCCGGGTCGTATCCGTTTTGTAAGCTTCAACAGTTTCAAGGGGAGAGAAAGTCTGACCCTCAGGAAATATTACCTGAGCAGTGGTATCTGCTTCTACCGATACTTTGAACTTTATTTGTTCTCCTATTTTTAATGAGGTAGTGTCTACGGAAGTATTTACTAAAGGAGATTGTTGAGCTGAGCATAAAACAGTAAAGAAGAGAAAGGGTAATATTACCCATGCCCAATTTTTGGGGACAGGGTACTGCGTGTATGTATGATTTCTCTCCAGCATCAATCTAGGCTCTTTGCTTAAAATACCCCAATAATTTTTTTACATAACTTTCATCCACCCTGCACTGCAATATTCCTGCACCCGACTTTGTAAAGGCATTTTTAAAATACGCTACTTTTTCCCTGTAAAACTGCTGATAGGCTTTCCTCACTTTTTTGGAAGAGGTATTTACAAAATGAACTTCTCCCGTTTCGGCATCCTCCATTTGTACTAATCCAAGGTTAATAATTTCCTCTTCCCTGGGGTCATACACCCTGATACCGGTAACATCGTGTTTATTACCCACAATTTTCAATGTACTTTCATACTCATCCATCATGAAGTCGGACAAAACAAAAATGATCGTCCTTTTTTTCATGACATTAGAGAGGTACTTAAGTGCCTCTACCAGATCGGTTTTCTTGCTTTTTGGCTTGAATTCCAGTAATTCCCTGATAATTCTCAAAATATGACTCTTCCCTTTTTTCGGGGGGATAAAGAGTTCAACTTCATCTGAGAACATGATCATCCCTACCTTATCGTTGTTTTGCAGGGCAGAAAAGGCCAGGGTAGCCGATATTTCTGTAATAACATCCTTTTTAAACTGGTTTACTGTGCCAAAATGCTCAGAACCACTTATATCAACCAGGAGCATAAGGGTGAGTTCGCGCTCTTCTTCGAACACTTTTACATAAGGCTCGTTGTATCGGGCGGTCACATTCCAGTCGATGGAGCGTACATCGTCCCCAAACTGATATTGCCGAACCTCACTGAAAGTCATTCCCCGCCCTTTAAAGGTGGAGTGATACTCCCCTCCAAAAATATGGTCGGACAACCGACGGGTCTTGATTTCAATCTTGCGAACCTTTTTAAGTAATTCTTTTGTATCCATGGGTTCAGGATTAGGCAACTGGGTTCAAAAGGAAGATTTGAACAGGATTAATTCCTTGAACTTTCTAGGGTACTTCAATCTCGTTTACAATGCGATTGATAATTTCTTCAGAGGTGATACTTTCGGCTTCCGCTTCGTAAGTGATCCCAACCCTGTGTCTTAGGACGTCGTGAATTACCGCCCGTACATCTTCAGGAACCACATAACCTCTTCGCTTGATAAAAGCGTAACATTTGGCTGCAATGGCCATGTTGATACTCCCTCTGGGAGAGGCACCGAAACTGATCAGAGGTTTGAGATTCTCCAGGTTGTATTTTTCAGGATATCTTGTAGCAAATACAAGATCAAGAATATATTTCTCAATTTTTTCATCCATGTAGACCTCTCTGACTGCCTTTTGAGCACTCAGGATTTGTTTGAGGCTCACTACTGGTTTGACTGTCTCGAATGCCCCGTTCAGATTCTGTCTGATAATCATCTGCTCTTCGGTCATTTTCGGGTAGTCGATTATCGTCTTGAGCATAAATCGGTCTACCTGAGCCTCGGGAAGAGGATATGTTCCTTCCTGTTCTATAGGGTTCTGAGTGGCCATAACCAGGAATGGAGCATCGAGCGGGAAAGTTTCATCCCCTATGGTCACCTGTCGCTCCTGCATGGCCTCAAGCAAAGCAGATTGCACTTTCGCAGGTGCCCGGTTGATCTCATCTGCCAAAACAAAATTGGCAAAAATAGGCCCTTTTTTTATGGAAAAATCGCTTGCCTTCATGTTGTAAATCAGAGTACCAACCACATCGGCAGGAAGCAGGTCGGGGGTAAACTGTATCCTGCTGAAACTCCCCTTAACTGCCTTTGCCAGAGTATTTATCGCAAGGGTCTTAGCCAGGCCCGGTACTCCTTCGAGTAAAATATGGCCTTGTCCCAAAAGACCGATCAATAAGCGCTCCGTCATATGCTTTTGCCCGACGATAACCTTGTTCATCTCCATCATTAACAGGTCAATAAATGCGCTTTCCTGAGCAATTTTCTCATTTACTGCACTTATATCTACCGTGCTTTTATCATCCATAAAATGTCTTTTAGTAGTTGTCTATCAATCTCTTAGTTTAAAGGATATGCAAATTGAAAATTTATTCATTCACTGCCTGTTAATGATTGGTTAAAAATTCCCGGGAACCCTAAGTTTTATGATGTATTTAAGGGATTTTTAGTAATTTCAGCACTTATGAAATCAACGAATAAATTCTCCCGAATCATCGCCGGAACCATGACATGGGGATCATGGGGTAAGCAACTTTCAAAAAGTGAGATGGTCTCCCTGATGAATCACTGCCTGAAAGCAGGGATTACGAGCTTTGACCACGCTGATATCTACGGCGGGTACGGCAATGAAGAAGAGTTTGGAAATGCCTTTGCTGAAAGTGGAATTGCCCGTAAGGACATCCAGCTCATTAGTAAATGTGGAATTCAGTATATGTGTGATGCCAGAGATAATAAGGTAAAGCATTATAATTACGCCACAGATTATATCATCTGGTCTGCCGAACGCTCCCTTGAAAAACTGACGACGGAATACCTCGATTTATTCCTGTTACACCGCCCAAGTCCTTTAATGGATCCCGAGCCTGTAGCCAAAGCTATTGAACAGCTGCTCAGCAGC
This sequence comes from Flavobacteriaceae bacterium, assembly GCA_013042255.1. Lineage (GTDB taxonomy): Bacteria > Bacteroidota > Bacteroidia > Flavobacteriales > Flavobacteriaceae > Muriicola. Next base: position 8,884 of record JABDQK010000045.1, read on the forward strand.
GGGAAGATCAGGTCTTTTGGGGTGTCTAATTTTACACCCTCCCAAATTGCCATGCTTGAAACGGCCATCCCGGTGCAGGCCAATCAGGTAGAATGTTCACTCACGGCTGATGGAGTAATGTATGACGGAACGCTTGATGATTGTATCAGCAGGAAAAGAATGGCCATGGCATGGTCTCCCCTCGGCTCTTATTTTCGGGAGGATAACGAGAAAACAAAGAGGATAAGGGAGGTATTACTACCAATGAAAAAGAAGTACAACGCAAGTGAAGATCAGCTTATCCTGGCCTGGCTGATGAAGCATCCTGCTCACATTCATCCGGTAGTTGGAACTTCCAATGCTAACCGACTGGAAGATTCTATGAAGGCCGTTAATGTAGAGATGGAACTGGAAGATTGGTTTCTCCTGCTTGAGGCGTCACAAGGCCATAAGGTTCCCTGAAAAAATATTATGATGCAAGAAAAACAAAAAATAGCCTTTATCACGGGAGCAACTAGTGGTATTGGGAAGGCCACGGCAAAACTTTTCGCAAAACACAACATCAAATTGATCCTTTGTGGAAGGAGGCAGGAAAAACTCGATGCCCTAAATAAAACACTGCAATCTGAAACCGGGGTGCATACCCTCAACTTTGATGTTCGTGATAAGGAAGCTGTTCGGGCTGCCATACAATCCCTTCCCGAAGAGTTTGCTTCAATCGATATTCTGGTTAACAACGCGGGCAATGCTCATGGCTTAGACCCCATTCAAAGCGGAGCTTTGGAAGATTGGGATGCGATGATCGACATAAATGTAAAGGGATTGCTATATGTATCCAGGGCCATTCTCCCGGGGATGATCCGGAGGAAGAACGGGCATATTATCAACATAGGCTCCACTGCTGGGAAGGAAGTATACCCCGGGGGAAATGTGTATTGTGCCAGCAAACACGCGGTTGATGCCATCAACCAGGGGATGAGAATAGACCTTAACGAACACGGAATACGCGTGGGAGCTGTAAATCCCGGACTTGTAGAAACGGAGTTTAGTGAAGTGCGGTTTAAAGGGGATGAAGAAAGGGCAAAAAAGGTATACCAGGGCTATCAGCCTCTGAAACCCGAAGATATTTCAGACATCATTTATTTTGTAACCACCAGGCCGTACCATGTTAATATTGCTGACCTGGTAGTGATGCCTACTGCCCAGGCAAGTAGTACCATAGTGAAGAAAAAGGAATGATTAACAAACGCCTTTTGGTCAAAAATCTCCTGGCCCATAATGACGAAAATAGTTTTTATGATAAAAAGCGTTTTATCGATATCGGCCAGAAGGAAGGAAAGGCTAAATTCCTGAAACATGTTTGTGCCCTGGCCAACAGCAATCCAAAAAA
>JABDQK010000217.1 GCA_013042255.1 Flavobacteriaceae bacterium
TCAACGCTTCTGCATCAAACCCTCTCCATTTAGTTATAGTAAACAGGTTTTCTGCATTTCCAAAGACCCTCAGTCTTGTTAATCCTGTTCCCTCTAAAAATCTGTCTGGGAAATCATATCCTATAGATGCGAAACGCAATCTGATATAATCTGCATCTGTAATATATCGATTAGAGGCGAATGAAGCCCTGTTAAATGCATCGTATGCAGGAATATCAGTGATCCTGTTATCCGGTGTCCAAGCCCTAAGCAGGTCACGAGAAGATCGGAACTGTCCGATGTTATCAGGGTTCTGGAATCCTGAAAGATCAAAGTCGAATCGATCTACCCCCACAGTGTAGTTAAACTGGGTCTGTAAAAAGAATCCTTTATAGTCAAGATCGAATCCGAAACTTCCGTTAACATCAGGGAAGATGTTTTGATCTAACCATACCCTGTCGGTATCGGCATCAGGATTTTCAGTGACGTTGCCATCAGCATCGAGGAATAACAAGTTACCGTTGGCCGGGTTAACACCTGCATAACGGATAGAATAGTACTCAAAGAGTTTTCCACCATTTCTACCTGTTCCGATAAGTTCTCCATCTTCACTGGGTAAATCACCCAATTCCTGCTTGTTGTAGTTTCCTACAAAGTTCAGTACAAGATTTAGCCCGTCATCACCTCCGTTAAGGATGTTGTAGTTCAACGTAAGGTCAACACCTGTATTTGTCAAGGTTCCTGTGTTCGCATCCAACTGAGTTACAGCGTTCACCGCAGAAACCGGGGTGCTTTGGAACAGATCTGAAGTTTCTTTAACATATCCATCTACACTACCTCTCAACCTGCTGTTGAACAACTCAAAGTCGAGACCAACGTTACCCTGTGTAACTGTTTCCCATCTTAGGGTGGTGTTTGCAATTTGAGAAAGGAAGATAGAGGTTTGGTTCCCATATCCTGGCCCTGTAGCAAAGAAGTTCTTTGTTAAGTCAGGCGCAGAGAAATAAGTGGCACCAGAAATTCTTTGGTTTCCTGAGGTTCCGTAAGAAGCTCTAAGTTTTAAAACATCGAAGACTGAATTTTCCATAAAGGCTTCATTGTCAATATTCCAACGCCCTGCTACTGAGTAGAAGTTCGCATAACGGTTACTTCCCGCAAAACGGTAAGAAGCATCACGTCTGATTGTCCCGGTGATCCCGTAGCGGCCATCGTAATCGTAATCAGCCTGACTGAAAACAGAGAACAGTCCAGCATTTCTGATCGTGGCAGTAGGGTTGTCAGGGAACAATAAAGCTCCGGCGCCAGTATCATAGAATACCGGTACTAGACCCGCACCATCTCCAGGAGAGAATGTTTTTGGGTTCAACCCATTTGCAAAATATCCGAAGCCTCTCAAATGAGCTTTGAAGTATTCTGTATATACTCCGGCGTCAACAGTGTGTTTCCCCCAGGTATTGTTATAGTTCAAAGAAGTTACCTGGTTGTAGCTAAACTGCCTTGTGGAGATCTGCTGCTGAAATCCTGAAGTTGGATTCTCAGCTCCTCCAAAAAGAAGTGCGTTAAAGGATGTTGGTCCTTCAGCCCTTGTAAGGAATTCACTCTGGTAATCAGCACTCATGGTCACATTTGCAGAAAGGTTGTCAGTAATTTGATAACCAGCCTGGAAGCTACCGATAAGCTTAACCTCTTCCTCTTTTCTGGTATAGGTCCTTAACCTGTCAATCAGGAATAAAGGAGTATTAGAGAAAAGGAGGGGAGATAAAAGTCCTGCTCCATCTGTGTAATCATCTGGAGTGATGTAAGGTACAGACTGATATGCTCCCAGTATATAGTTCCTGTTGATCGCTCCTGAACCAATTGAGTTAGGCTCATTTGATTCTGAATAGTTAATTGTCAGGTTAGTACTGTAGTTGAATTTTTCGTTTTCAGACTTCCCGGTTGTATTATTACGAATACTGAAACGCTTTAAGTCAGAATCCTGAAGTACCCCTTCCTGATCAAAATATCCAAGAGAAGTAAATTGTGTAAAGTTTTCACTACCTGACTGAAGTGTTAAAGTATGGTTTTGAGTAAGACCTGTATCAAAGAAATAGTCGGCCCAGTCAAATGTAGGTGCAAGAGCGATCTCCTGATCGGTCAGTGTAGCACCGCGACCAGCTCCTCTGAGTGCTTCCAGGCTTAACTGCTCCTGAGAATCCATCAGATTGTAATCGTTATCCTGTAGGTTACTAAAACTCATGATCCCAGTGTAGTTTATCTGAAGACCCTGGTTAAAGCTACCCTGACGGGTTTTGATCACAATTACCCCGTTCGCACCCCTGTTACCATAAATGGCGGTTGCACCGGCATCCTTAAGTACAGAAATCGACGCGATATCCTGTGGGTTTAAACTTCGGAAGTTGTTCTCATCAACCGGCACACCATCTATAATGTATAGAGGTTGAGTATTACCGTTGATGGACGTTACCCCACGAAGGTTCACGTTAGAGGCAGCACCAGGCTGTCCTGTGGAAGTGGTAATGTTAAGACCTGCTACCTGTCCGGAAAGTGTCTGGACAAAACTCGCATTGGGTCTGTTCTCGATCGTCTCAGCATTGATCGTTACCGATGCAATACTCGACTTCTCCTTGGTAGAGTTACGATACCCCTGTACTACAACTTCCTGCAGTGCTTCAGCATCATCTTCCATTTGAACATTAATAGTGCTTGGAGCACCTACTGTTCTCGTCACCGTCTTTTGCCCCAGATAACTATACCTTAATACCTGCCCAACGCGAGCAGTAATTGTATAGTTTCCGTCAAAATCGGTCTGTGTTCCGGTAGTCGTTCCTACAACTAAAACCGCAACACCAGGTAGCGGCATACCGTTCTGGTCCGTCACAACACCTGAAATACTTTTCTCTTGTGCAAAAGAAAAGCTCATGCAGAGCACCAATAATGGTGTCAACATCCATGTTAACTTTGATTTCATTTAATTAGATTTTTGAATTAGCCAGCTGCAAAAGTGATAATTATAAGTTAATTTTCCAAACAAGAAGTGAAAGCG
>JABDQK010000220.1 GCA_013042255.1 Flavobacteriaceae bacterium
TGTACGTCTCCCAGTTCCAGTTGATACCTGTTGGCAAGGGTGCGGTCAATACTGGGAATTCTCCTAAACTCCTCAGTATAAATATTGATAACCTCAAGAATATGCCGGATTAAGCCACTGTTCTTATCAATCATTTCCTGATGGGCCGTAATCGCAAAACAAGGCCAGGGAGTAGGGCAGTCGGCAAGTCGGCGAAACACGCCCTGAGTCACCAGGGGTTTTGTGGTAAAATGTTCCCACATAAAATAATCGGCCTTCCCCTCTCTCAAAGATTCTACTGCGCCTTCCAGGGTGTTTACCACCTCAAATGAAAGCTTTTTTGTGTCCCAGCCCTGGTTTTTAGCCAGGACATAAGCCATTAAGTGGCTGCCGCTACCGAACCGACTAATAGCGGCTTTGGTGTTTTCTAAGTCTGAAAGCTTTTGAAATTTGCTTTCTGCAGCCACGTGAATACCCCACTGCAACGGAGAATCTACATATCCCTGTACTATCTTGAGGGGATTGCCATCAGAAATACTTTTAACAAGACCGTCAGTCAGTACAACTGCCAGGTCGACTTCCCTTTCCTGCATCATTTTGCACATTCTCCCGCTGCCTTCAGGTACATCGATCCATTCCACCTCAATTCCGCGATTTGCGAAAGCGCCCTCTTCAATGGCCATTAGCCATGGAAGATTAAAGTGTTCCGGAACACCGGCTATTTTAATATGTTTCAATATTCAATCAGTTTATCCAGTGTCCATGTAATAAGGCGGTCGATCGTTCTCCGGGGATCTTCGGAAAATGTCAAGTTGGCCCGGTTCGCAATGATAGCATTCAAAGAGATTGCCTGATGCCCCATTAATGCCGACAAGCCATAAAGGGCTGAAGTTTCCATTTCGAAATTGGTTATCCTATGTCCGTCAAATGAAAATGAATTCAACTTCTCATGCAGCTCAGGATCCCTGGCCGAAAGTCGCAGGTGTCGACCCTGAGGTCCGTAAAATCCAACATTACTACCGGTAAATCCAAGGATCATCTCCTGCTTGGAAAAGTGCTCGAGTAGCTCCTTATTACATTTTACAATGTAGGGAGCAGACATATAGGTTTCCCAATTACTTTGTGTCAGAAATGCTTTTTCTATTTCAGGGTATCGTACAGCTTCAGACTGGTAGTATTGCAATACATTATCGAAGCCTATGGCATACTCACTAAGCAGAAAGGAGTCGACAGGAATTTCTGGCTGTAAGGCTCCGGAGGTACCTATCCTTATTAACTTAAGGGTAGTTTTATCTTTCCTGATTTCCCGTTTTTTTAGATCGATGTTTACCAGGGCATCGAGTTCGTTAAGGACGATATCGATATTGTCGGTACCGATTCCCGTTGATATTACACTGATTCGCTTACTGCGGTACATCCCTGTGTGAGTGATAAATTCTCTCTTTGCTTTTTCTATTTCGATGGAATCGAAATGGGATGAGACACGGGCTACCCTTTGAGGATCCCCAACCAGGATGACGGTATCGGCAATGTCCTCGGCTAACAGGTTTAAATGATAGATGCTTCCATCCTCGTTGAGGATGAGTTCTGAGGGGCCTAATTGCATATTGAAATTATAATTTTAGAATACGACCTGATTCGTCGTTAAAGAGGAAGTTGTACTTTAAAGCTCCTCCCAAATAGGATTCACTGTCCCGGATCTGGGAATAAAAACTGGTTTTTCCTTCGTAGATCGCTTTGCCTTTTTTCGAAAGTCTTACCGGGTTAAACGAGGTAAACAAAGGTTTTATATTGGTGATGATCCTTTCGAACTGAGTGTCGCCGTAACCGTAAAAACCCTGATTGTTCAGTATCGTATTCATAAAGGCTTTTTTGGTCCTGGGTTTGTGTTCCACACCAAGGGCCAGGATACGGTTCTCCAGTTCGTTGAGTCCGTTTTTGACGGAAGGAAAGCGTTTAAGGTGAACTTTGATGGCATCAGAAAGGTAATCGAAATGATAATGTTCGAAATCCGACACATTTTCAAGCCTGATCGGGTTGTCACTACAGTACAATTGCCAGATATAATCGGCAAATTCTATATCATCCTGTGTGAGATGGATGCGTTTGTTGTACAATGTCTGGAGTTTTTCATCATCCACATCGCACAAGCCGTACATTTTTTTTGTGCCATCTTCATCTCCGCTACAGACCAGGGAAATATCGGCATCCCGTCGGTGGGTTTTTAACCAGCTCAGCACGGCGATCATATTGATTTGACAAAACAAATCGTATTCAAACCACAGAATAATTTCATCCTGTTGTTTGTGATTACAAAGTGAACGGTATTCTTTTAATGTTTTTTCTACAAACCAGGATTTACTTACGTTGTAGTTTTTGTGAAGATATTCAAATCGTGTTTTCCAAAAGGACTCGCTACCCACATTGGTCTCGGTTCTACCTTCACATAGCATTTCCCTCCAGGTAATTATTGCACCTTTGAATGGGAGAGATTTCAGGCGTTGAGTAAAACTATCTCCATTGGTAATATGTAGTTGCGTACTCATACTGAAGATGTTGTTGATTAGTTTTCGGCTATTAAAAGTAACATTTAATCGATAAAGTTGGTAATAATTAACAAATTACTTAATAACAATATCTCAATAAAAGGTCTTAATAACTGTAAATATTGGATATGAATTATCCCCCGACTCGTTTTGTCTTAAATCCGTTTTCTTTAAGAAAGTCCATTATTCTATCCCGATAATCCCCCTGAATAATTATAAGGTCGTTTTTAGTCGTTCCTCCAACGCCTAACAAAGTCTTAAGCTCCTTAGCCAATGCCTTTAGGTCACTGTCAGCACCCTGATATCCCTCAAGTATGGTTATGGGTTTCCCTTTTCGCTTTTCATACTTGCAAAGAATAGGTTCATCCTGAAGCCAGAATTTGGGTTTTTCTTCCGGTACGTTTCCATCTTTTTCCGGTTGATGGTCAGGAAATAAATTTCGCAATTGATCTTGAAGGTCCATCTGCTATCTGTATGCTGCTAAAAGCCTGATTATTTTTTGATTAGCCCCAGGTCGACCAGTCTTTCGTGCAGGAATTCACCTGCAGTAATATCTTCGTATAATTTGGGATGGTCCTCGTCTATACAATTCTCCAGACAATTAAGCGGCATTTCACTAATAGGGTGCATAAAAAACGGGATGGAGTACCGTGAACTTCCCCATAATTCCCTGGGTGGATTTACTACCTGATGAATTGTGGATTTTAATTTATTATTTGAAAGGCGAGACAGCATATCTCCAACATTGATCATTAATTGATCGGTCCGTGCAATGGCATCAATCCATTCTCCCTGATGGTTTTTTACCTGAAGCCCTTTGCCATGTGCCCCCATAAGCAAGGTAATAAGATTTATATCTCCATGAGCAGCTGCCCTGATTGCATTTTTAGGTTCTTGAGTGATAGGAGGGTAATGGATAGGTCGTAAGATAGAGTTCCCATTTTTTATGTATTCATCAAAATAGTTTTCCTCCAGCTTCAAATGTAAAGCAAGGGCCCGCAGGACATACTGGGCAGTCTTCTCAAGCATTTTGTATGTTTCTTTCCCTACTGTATTAAATTCGGGTAGCTCAGTTACTATCACATTGGAAGGGTATTCCTTTAAGAGTTTGGGATCATCTTTAACGTACTGCCCGAAATGCCAGAACTCCTTCAGATCTCCTTCTTTCCTGCCCTTGGCGTGCTCTTTCCCAAAAGAAGTATAGCCACGCTGTCCGCCAATCCCTTCTATTTCGTATTTATCCTTAACCTCCTGAGGTAAGGCAAAAAACTTTTTAATTTCGGAGTAAAGAGATTCTATGAGGGACTCTGAGAGAAAATGCCCGCTTAAGGCCACAAAGCCAATTTCTTCAAATGCTCCGCCCAGATCATTAACAAATTGTTTCTTTTTAACAGGGTCGGATGATAGGTAATCTCTTAGGTCTACACTGGGAATAGTATTCATAATTCTCATGTTTATCAACTTCCCAAAGGTACTAAATTCTGACTCGAAATATGAGCTTCATAAGCAGGAGATCTTCAGATCAATTTTGTTACATTTACGCCAGTTAATTCACTTTTGGTAATATCAGATTCTATGCAGTTCCAGCATCATGGCCTTTCAAACGAAGAACTACTCGATCTCTACAAGGCCATGCTCAAGCCCCGTATGATCGAGGAAAAAATGCTCATCCTGCTTCGGCAGGGAAAGATTTCCAAATGGTTTAGCGGTATTGGCCAGGAAGCTATTGCGGCTGGAGTTACCCTCACCCTGCAACCCGAAGAATATATATTACCCATGCATAGAAACCTTGGCGTTTTCACCAACAGAAACGTGCCGTTAAACCGACTATTTTCTCAGTGGCAGGGAAAGAAAAGTGGTTTTACAAAGGGGAGGGACCGCAGTTTTCACTTTGGCACTCAGGAATTCCGAATTGTTGGGATGATTTCACATCTGGGGCCGCAGTTAGGTGTGGCTGATGGCATTGCACTTGCAGATCGACTCCAGGGAAACAAAAGGGTTACTGCTGTTTTTACTGGAGAAGGTGCCACAAGCGAAGGGGATTTTCACGAAGCCCTGAATATTGCTGCTGTATGGGATTTGCCGGTACTATTCTGTGTAGAGAACAACGGTTACGGCCTTTCCACACCAACCAGCGAGCAGTTTCGCTGTAAACATATTGCAGATAAAGGCAAGGGATATGGGATGGAATCTTACATCATCGATGGAAACAACATCCTTGAAGTCTACTCCCGTTTAAAGGCATTGACCAAAAGTGTAAGACAAAGGCCCAGACCCTTACTTCTCGAATTTAAGACTTTCAGAATGCGCGGGCATGAAGAGGCCAGCGGAACCAAATATGTGCCGCAGCACCTACTTGATGAATGGGCTGCCAGAGATCCTATCGAAAACTATGTAGCCTATCTTAAGGAGGAAAAAGTACTATCGGAAGAAGTAGAGGTGGAGATAAAAAAGGATTTTATTCACGAAATTGATGATAACCTGCAACTTGCTTTCGCAGAAGAGCCAATCCAATCTACCGAAAGTATAGAATTAAGTGATGTATATAAAGAATTTGTATATCAGGATGTTAAAGAACAAGATAGTAATTCGAATATACGTTTGATAGATGCCATCTCGGTCGGCCTGAGGCAGTCCATGGAAAAACACGATAATCTGATAATTCTCGGGCAGGATATAGCTGATTACGGGGGCGTTTTTAAGGTGACGGAAGGATTTACAGAGGCCTTTGGGAAAGATAGGGTACGAAATACGCCAATTTGCGAGTCGGCTATTGTATCAGCAGCCATGGGCTTGTCTATTAATGGGATGAAGGCTGTTATGGAGATGCAGTTTGCCGACTTTGTCAGTAGTGGTTTTAATCCCATCGTTAACTACCTGGCAAAAGTTCACTATCGCTGGAATGAACCTGCGGATGTAGTCATTCGAATGCCCTGTGGGGCCGGAGTAGGAGCAGGTCCCTTTCATTCTCAGACCAACGAAGCCTGGTTTACTAAAACCCCGGGGCTCAAAGTGGTTTATCCGGCTTTTCCCTATGATGCAAAAGGCCTACTGGCTACGGCTATCAATGATCCTAATCCCGTGCTTTTCTTTGAACACAAAGCCCTTTATCGCAGCATTTACCAGGATGTCCCCGATTCCTATTATACTTTACCTTTCGGACAGGCCAGCCTTCTCAAAGAAGGAGAGGATATCACAGTAGTGTCTTATGGTGCAGGAGTACATTGGATGCTTGAAATCCTTGAAAATAATCCTGATTTTAAGGTTGACCTCATTGATTTAAGGACCCTACAGCCCCTAGATTGGGAGACGATATTCACCTCTGTTAGAAAGACAGGAAAATGCCTGATCGTTCAGGAAGACACTTTGTTTGGAGGTATTGCCAGTGATATATCTGCCTCCTTAATGGAAAAATGTTTCGAATTTCTGGATGCTCCGGTAAAGCGAATTGGAAGCATTGAAACCCCTGTTCCTTTTGCCAGAACCCTCGAAGATCTCTACCTCCCAAAAGGACGAATAGTTCAAGCCCTGAATGATTTACTCAACTACTAGTCGTCTTATTGAGGTGCTTTAACTACCGAAGTACTTATTCTTCATAAAAAGAACCTTTTCCACAACCAAGAAAAGAATTTACCCGTATATACTAACGAAATTTAAAACTAATAAATATGCTTAAAAGAAGTTTAATGCTTTTTGCTACAGCTATCTTTCTGATTTCCTGTGGTGTTTCTAAAGATATCCGTGACCAGAGGAACCTCCTCAGTGGAACCTGGACCCTGGATGACGTTCGTTATGAAAACAATGAAGGGATGTTCAAAGCGGTTGTTTTTAATGATGCAGACGCGATTTGTTTCGAAGGAAGTAATTGGTTTTTCAGAGACAATAACAGCACAGGACGCTACACTATTAAAGAGGGGAGCCTTTGCCAGGGTGGAGATCGATTTATTCGCTGGTCGGTGATTAAAAATCCTGCAGACTACAACTCTCAATTGCAATTTAAATTTATCGATGAGAAACGTAAGGATGTTTCAGGTGGTCTAGGATATCGTCTTTCCATCGCTGAACTTACCGATACAGAAATGACATTAAAATCTAATGTTACGGTAGATGCAAAGCCGGTTACAGTTGTATATGAATTTTCAAAACAATAAAATATGAGAACCATGATAAAAAAGATAAGTGCATTAATATTGATTCTCAGCCTGGGGCTGGGTTGCAATGCCGTTAAGAATGCGAATAAGACCCAAAAGGGTGCCGTCATCGGGGCTTCAGGTGGAGCTGTTATTGGCGGGGTAATTGGAAATAATGTAGGTAAAGGCAACACTGTACTGGGAGCGATCATCGGTGGTGTTGTAGGTGGAGCAGCCGGAGGTTATATTGGCAACCGTATGGACAGGCAGGCAGAGCGTATTGAAGAAGAGATTCCGGGAGCTGAAGTGACAAGGGTAGGAGAAGGGATCAATGTAACATTTAATGAAGGAGCTGGAGTGTATTTCGATACAAACAAGTCGAATATCAAAGGAACTTCTGTAGAAACGTTAAATAAACTGGCAGGGATCTTAAAAGAATACCCCAAAACTGTGATACTTGTAGAAGGGCATACCGATAGTGCCGGAACTGAGGAATACAATATGGGCCTATCCAAGTTAAGAGCTGAATCGGTAACTAACTACCTGATCGGACAAGGCATTGCTTCTGACAGATTCACCACCAAATGGTACGGGGAGCTACAACCGGTAGCAGACAACTCAACAGCCGAGGGCAAATCTAAAAACAGACGAGTGGAACTCGGTATTGTAGCCAGTGAAGAACTGAAACAAGAGGCTGTGGAAAAAACCAAAGGTTAAACTCAAAACACCTTATTTGTTAAACCCGACAAGATAGTCGGGTTTTTTATTGGCGGTTTCTGTATCTTTCCCTTGTTGCTATGTACGATGTTATCTGTATCGGGGGAGGATTAGCCGGTCTCACGGCTGCCATTCATCTAAAAAAGGAAGGGCATAGTGTATTGGTCCTCGAAAAGGAAAAGTACCCTCATCATAAGGTTTGCGGTGAATACCTCTCAAAAGAAGTACTGCCTTATCTTTCATTTCTAGGGTTACAACTTCCAACAGACATTGAAATTGATACTCTTAGATTCAGCACCAGAAAGGGTCGGTCCCTACAGACAGAACTTCCCCTGGGGGCTATAGGAATTAGTCGGTATGCTCTCGACTTCACCCTCTATCAACACGCACTAAAGCTCGGGGTGGATTTTCATTTCTGTACGGTAACTTCTGTAAATTTTAGGGAGGATCAATTTATGGTATCCTCAAACGCGGCCGGTGATTTTCAGGCACAGTACGTCATTGGTTCCTATGGGAAAAGATCCAATATAGACAAAGGCTTGAATCGGGAGTTTATCAAAAAAAAATCGCCATGGCTGGGAATAAAAGCTCATTATCACTTGCCTGATTTTCCCGATGAACAGGTGGGATTACACAGTTTCAGTGGTGGTTATGCCGGACTTTCTAAAACCGAGACAGGGGCTGTCAATTTCTGCTACCTGGTTAGCTATAATAGCTTTCAGAAATATCAGGACATCGACCTTTTCAATAAAGAAGTAGTTGCTCAAAATCCTGTCCTGGCCGAGTTTTTTGAAAGATCAACTCCCTTTTTTGACAAACCGATGAGTATAGCTCAAATCTCTTTCGAATCAAAACCCTCAGTAGACAACCATCTGTTGATGTGCGGGGATACGGCCGGACTAATTCACCCTTTGTGCGGAAACGGAATGGCGATGGCCATCCACAGTGCCAAGCTCGCCTCAGAACTAATTCACAAAGCATTGACAAATGGCTCTATAGAAAGAATACAGCTCGAGAAAGAATACAGCGATGTCTGGAGGAAAAACTTTGATAGAAGAATTCGAATGGGGAGATTGCTGCAGCGATTGTTGTTGTCCGAAGGAGTTACCAATTTGTTGTTCTCCCTGGCTTCCCGCTCTCCATATTTAGTGAAACGCATGGTGAGGCAAACCCATGGCAAACCCATCTCGCTATGATTAGTTATAAAGAACGCAGCAGCGAAGTGGAGCTCATGGATGATCTCACCCTGGATCAAAGTCAAATAAAAGCTGTTCTGGCCGATATCAACAAGGCCAACAGGCTGCTGGGGGGAAACCGGATCACTTTGAAGGCCATTCAACGCCTAGCAAATAAATTTCCACGTACAAAATACCGGATTGTGGATATGGGATGCGGTGATGGCTCTATGCTAAGGGAAGTAGCTGCGTTTTGCGCCGGTTTGGGAATTAATGTTGAATTGACAGGTATCGACCTGAATG
>JABDQK010000222.1 GCA_013042255.1 Flavobacteriaceae bacterium
GGCTATGTACTGGGCAGTGATGATGTTTTTGAGAAAGAGATCGACAAGCAGGTAGAACTGGCGATAGGGGAAGCGGATGCTATCATATTTATGGTCGATGTGGAAACGGGGATAACGGGGATGGATGAGGATGTAGCCAATCTTTTGCGTCGTGTTGATAAACCTGTTTTTCTGGCAGTTAACAAGGTCGATAATACACAGCGGCTACAGGATGCAGTAGAGTTTTACTCCCTGGGTCTGGGAGAGTACTTTCCTATTTCAAGTATTAATGGTAGCGGGAGCGGTGAACTGCTTGACGAACTGGTAAAAGTTTTACCCGAGAAAGAAGAGTCGCAAAGCGAGTTCCCGAGGTTCGCGGTTGTCGGAAGGCCAAATGCCGGTAAATCTTCCTTCATCAACGCACTTATCGGAGAAGAAAGATACATAGTGACTGATATAGCAGGAACTACAAGAGACAGTATCGATACTAAGTATAATCGGTTTGGTTTCGAGTTTAATTTGGTTGATACGGCGGGAATAAGGCGGAAGGCAAAGGTAAAGGAAGATCTGGAGTTCTATTCGGTCATGCGATCAGTCCGGGCCATTGAGCACTGTGATGTCTGCATCCTTATGTTAGATGCAACCCGTGGTTTTGACGGGCAAGTAGAAAATATTTTCTGGCTTGCACAGCGCAATAATAAAGGGATTGTGATCCTGGTTAATAAATGGGACCTGGTGGAAAAAGATACCCATGCCGTTAAAGAGTACACACGAAAAATCAAAAAGGCAATAGAACCCTTTACGGATGTTCCCATATTGTTCGTTTCTGCCCTCACAAAGCAAAGGATCTACAAAGCTATTGAAACGGCAGTAGAAGTTTTTAACAACAGGAGCAAAAGGATTCCAACGCGGAAAATAAATGATGTAATGCTGCCTATTATTGAGCAAACACCTCCCCCGGCTTATAAAGGTAAATACGTCAAGATCAAATTTATTACCCAGCTTCCTACTCCCTACCCTCAGTTTGCCTTTTTTTGCAACCTGCCCCAATACGTGAGGGAACCGTACAAACGTTTTCTGGAGAATAAACTTCGGGATAACTTCGACTTTACCGGGGTTCCGGTAACCATCTTTATGCGGAAGAAATAAAGGACGTCTAATTCAGCACAATGGTGTAGAAAGAAGAATGGGTTTCTGCATCAGTAAAAACATCATCAGAACTTAGCCCTGTAATTACGAGTCGGTCTCCGCAACAGGAGTCATTAGTGGTGCTAAAAGATACTTCTAGATCAAATTCGTAGTCAGTGCCCAAAGAAATAGTGTAGAAATAGGTACCTGCTTGCCAGTCGAAGCTCGAGATTTCTAATAAACCGGTAGTTGCGCCCTGGGTATCAGGAAAGACACGTATCTCTAGCTCTTCCGATGAATTTCCTGATACTTCTATATTTTGAAGGGTATACGTACCATTTGAAATAACGTTTTCCCCATCTGCAATGAGCTCCAGATTGATGGATTCATTAGCCGCACACAAAACTAGAGAACAATCTATTTTATTCTCCTCAGAACAACTTGTAAAAGCAAAACACAATAGTGTTAATAGGATTATTCTTGGCATAGAATGGGGATTTACAATAAAGATGAACAGACGCCAAATAGGTTGCCTCTTACCAGCCTCCTGATGCACCACCGCCTCCGAAACCGCCTCCGCCAAAGCCGCCACCGAAGCCACCGCCTCCGAAACCGCCCCCACCAAAGCTGCCTGAACCGCCTTTATAGCTTCCGCGGCCCATATTACTGAGGATGATCACATCCCAGATATCGAGACCTTTTCCTCGTCCTCCTTTCTTTCCACCTCCTTTGTTATTGCGGTTAGCAAAGATGATTATAAGGATAAAGATGAAAATGACTATGAAAATTATAAAGACTATAAGGCCAATTCTGATGTTTTTGTCACTACTGGAGTAGGTTTCTACTCCTTTCTGGAATTCTCCGTTAAGAACCTGGAAGATTGCATCTGCACCCTTGTTTAATCCAGTGGCATAATCACCTTCTCTGAACTCAGGAACAATGATAAGATCAATTATTCTTTTGCTCATGGCATCAGTGAGTCTTCCCTCAACCCCATAACCAGTATTGATGGCGATCTTTCTATCGTCATTTGCCACCAGGATCAGAACACCGTTATCTTCTTTTTCCTGCCCTATTCCCCACTTCTGTCCCCATTGGGCGCCCAGGTAATTGATGTCCTCCCCCTCTGTTGAAGCGATAATGGCAACGACTATTTGTGTTGAGGTGGTATCTGAATACCTGATAAGCTTATCTTCCAGTGCCTTCTTATCTCCCTTCGAGAGCAGGGATACATAGTCGTAAACACTGGTTTCCAGTTTGGGTTTATCGGGGATGGTGAATTGTCCCCATACCAATGAAACACTGGATAGAAATACAACTAGAATGCTAGCTTTTAGATACCTCATTACTCAGTTCATTGGTGTCATTATTGTTATATGGAAAGTGGGCTTTCAATTCTTCCCCGGCTTTTAGGATACCATTTACGATCCCTTCTTTAAATTCCCCATGTTTAAAGTGTGATTGGATCACATCTTTTGTGTCATTCCAAAACGTATTGGGAACAACTTCATTAATACCCCTGTCCCCGTAGATCACAAAAGTCCGATCCTGGACGGCGATATAGATAAGAACTCCATTGGCGTCTTTTGTTTCGTCCATCTTGAGTTCGTGAAAAATTTCCTGTGCTCTCTCATAGGAATCTTTCTTGGAACTACCCTCTATGTGGACGCGTATCTCTCCTGAAGTATTTTTCTCTGCTTTACGTATGGCTTCAACAACTTCGTTCTCTTCTTCCTGGGTTAGAAAGGCCTCTACCTTAGACTCTGGCATGGGATCAATCGAATTCAAAGTTTACGTCAGGGGCATTTTCAGAACCGGGATTCGCCTGGTATCGGGCCATTTCTTCAAAACCAAACCATCCGGCTAAGAGTTTATTCGGGAACTTTGTAGTATGAATATCGTATATGTTCACAGCTTCGTTAAAGCGATCACGCGCTACGTTAATTCTGTTCTCCGTGCCTTCCAGTTGTGCCTGTAATTCCAGGAAATTCTGATTGGCTTTGAGTTCGGGGTATCGTTCAACCGTTACCAACAGACGAGATAGCGCTGAGGAGAGTCCGGTTTGTGCTTCCTGAAACGCTGCCATTTTCTCGGGTGTAAGGTCATTGACATCAATAGTTGTTGAGGTAGCCTTTGCTCTTGCTTCAATTACGTCGGTTAGTGTTCCGCGTTCAAAATCGGCTGCACCCTGTACCGTTTTCACAAGGTTTCCGATAAGATCATTACGCCTCTGATAAGTACTTTCTACATTAGACCAGGCCGTTTTGGCATTGGCCTCATATTCTACGGCCGTGTTATTAAATCCAACCGCCCACTGATAAATGCCAAAGGCGACAACCACCAGGATAATTACGGGAATTAACCATTTTTTCATAAGTGTTCTCAATTAAAAGTTAGGTATTTATTTGTATCAAAAATCAGTTGATTGTTACATCATAGCTGTTTTTTGATTTTGATAAGCTCTGCTTTAACGCGTTCTAATTTCTGAATAATTTCAAAGTTGGAAAGTGTTTTTTTCTTTTCTTCTCTAAGATGAGTTTTTGCTCCTTCGAGTGTAAATCCACGCTCTTTTACTAAATGGTATATCAGCTGCAGATTCTTGATATCATCCGGAGTAAATTTTCGGTTTCCCTTGGCATTTTTTTTGGGCTGCAGTACGTCAAATTCCTTTTCCCAAAACCTTATCAGGGAAGTATTGACGTCAAAGGCTCTGGCTACCTCGCCAATACCGTAATATCTTTTTTCTGGTAGCTCTATGTGCATTAATCCAATGATTGGTTTTCCTGGTTGGCGTATTTCAGCATGTTTTCAAATTCCTCGGCAGTTAAACTTCCGTAATAGAAATTAATTGGGTTGATTCTATCGCCATCTTTCCATACTTCATAATGCAAATGGGGTGCTTCCGATCGGCCTGTACTTCCTATGAATCCAATTAAATCACCGCGTTTTACTTTCTGGCCCTTTTTCACATTGTACTTGCTCAAATGGGCATAAAGAGACATATATCCATACCCGTGTTCTACCCGAATGTGCTTCCCGTATCCCGATGCCCTATTATCTGCCCTGGATACCGTTCCGTCACCTGTAGCGTATATAGGCACTCCTTTAGGGGCTGTAAAATCCATTCCCCAGTGCATTTTCCTCGCCTTGGTAAATGGGTCTGACCTCCAGCCGTAACCTGACGCCATCCTTGTGAGGTTTTCATTGTTAACGGGCTGAATGGCAGGGATTGCAGCAAGTAATTTTTCCTTGTCTTCCGCTAGCTTGGTGATTTCATCAAGGGAGCGCGACTGGATCACCATTTGCTTCTGGATAACGTCAAGTCTTTTTGTCGTAGCAATGATCATTTCTGAATTGTTGAACCCTTCGAGTGACTTGTATCGGTTTACCCCACCAAATCCGGCACGCCTTTGTTCTTCAGGGATAGGATTCGCTTCAAAGTAGAGCCTGTAGATATTATTGTCCCGGTCTTCTATATTGGCAAGAACCTGTTCGATTTGTTCCAATTTCTTATTGAGAAGTTCAAACCTGAGTTCGTAATTTTTTACCTCCCGTGAAAGGGATAATTCCCTGGGAGTGTTCAGGATGTTTGTATTTAGCAGGAAGATTAATCCGAGAAAACCAAAAAGTGCAGAGCCGAGAATAAAAAGAAAGATGTTCCTATATCGACGGGATTTTTTCAGCTCAATTTTTCGATAGGAGAGCGTGTCCGGATCGTAATAGTACTTAACTTTAGACATGAATGTAAATTATCCTATTTTTGTGCTTCCATTGTATCAAAACAAACAAATATAAAAATTGTTTTGCAGAAAGCGTTAAAATTACCGAAACCTTATCTTTTTATATGACTTCGAGCGAAATACGCGATCATTTCCTGGCATTTTTCAAGGGAAAAAATCATACCATTGTGCCATCAGCTCCTATGGTTATCAAAGATGATCCTACCCTGATGTTCACCAATGCCGGGATGAACCAGTTTAAGGAATATTTTCTGGGTAACAGCGTATCAAAACATCCCCGTATTGCAGATACCCAAAAATGCCTGCGAGTAAGTGGAAAACACAACGATCTGGAAGAGGTAGGGAAAGACACATACCATCATACCATGTTTGAGATGCTGGGGAACTGGAGTTTCGGGGACTACTTTAAAAAAGAGGCAATTCAATGGGCATGGGAATTACTGACCCAGGTATACGGGATCAAGAAAGACAGCCTCTACGTATCTGTTTTTGAAGGAAGCAAGGATGAGGACGATCTTGATATGGATACCGAAGCTCTGGAATTATGGAAGGCTATAGTCCCTGAGGACAGAATCATCTTCGGGAATAAAAAGGATAATTTCTGGGAAATGGGAGATCAGGGTCCCTGCGGACCGTGTTCTGAGATTCATGTCGATATGCGCTCAAAGGAAGAAAGATTAAAGATACCCGGAGCTCAACTTGTTAATCAGGATCATCCTGAGGTCATAGAGATCTGGAATCTTGTTTTTATGCAGTACAATCGGAAGGCAGATGGAAGCCTCGAACCCCTTCCGGAAAAACATGTGGATACCGGAATGGGTTTTGAACGCCTTTGTATGGTTCTGCAAGGGGTCCTCTCCAACTATGACACCGACATCTTTCAACCCATATTGAAGGAAATCGAGTTGATCACCGGAAAGAAATACGGCGAGGATGATAAAACGGACATTGCAATGCGCGTGGTGGTAGACCATATCAGGGCTGTGGCCTTTTCAATTGCCGATGGGCAGCTGCCGAGCAATAACAGTGCCGGCTACGTCATCAGAAGAATTCTGAGAAGGGCTGTAAGGTATGGATTTACCTTTCTGGGAACTTCAGAACCCTTTATATATAAACTGGTTAAAGTCCTCGTGGCTACCATGGGAACTGCATTCCCCGAATTGAAGAAACAAAAGGTCCTTATTGAAAATGTTATCAAAGAAGAAGAGTATTCCTTTCTTAAAACACTTGAACAGGGACTAACGCTCCTCGATAATGTGATTTCTAAAACCAAAGGAAAGGTAGTAGACGGTGAGAAGGCATTCGAATTATACGATACCTTCGGATTTCCAATAGATCTTACAAGTCTTATTTTAAGCGAAAAGGGCTATACGCTTGATGAAGCAGGTTTTGAAAAAGCCATGCAAAAGCAAAAAGCCAGGTCCCGTTCTGCTTCCGAAGTATCCAAAGACGATTGGCAAATCGTTTCCGGGAATGGGGAACAGGAGTTTTTAGGATATGATCAGCTCAGCGCTGAAGTACAGTTGGTAAAATACAGGAAAGTAGTCACTAAAAAAGAAGGAACACAGTTTCAGCTGGTTTTCGACAAAACTCCTTTTTATCCCGAAGGGGGAGGACAGGTAGGAGATAAAGGATATCTGGAAGTTCCCAATGGGGATGTTGTTTATATCCTGGATACAAAGAGGGAGAACAATGAAATCGTCCATTATGCAAAAAACCTTCCCAAACACCCGGAGGAGACTTTAATCGCCGTAGTGGATGAAGTTCAAAGAGCGAGGACGGAGCGGAATCACAGCGCCACTCATTTGCTGCATCAGGGATTGAGACTAATTTTAGGAGAACACGTGGAACAAAAAGGCTCCGCAGTGCATTCGGGACACCTGCGCTTCGATTTCTCACATTTTGCCAAATTGACAAATGAGGAAATACGTCGCGTTGAGGATTTTGTAAACGAAAAGATTCAGGAACAGCTTCCTTTGGAAGAACAGCGTGATATTCCTATGAAAAAAGCCCTGGAAGAAGGTGCCATGGCCCTGTTTGGAGAAAAATACGGGGAGCAGGTGCGTACGGTTCGTTATGGCGATTCCATAGAGCTATGTGGTGGAACACACGTAAAGAATACAGGAGATATCTGGCACTTTAAGATAATTTCTGAAGGTGCAATTGCAGCCGGGGTCCGCAGGATTGAAGCCATTACATCCGATGCTGTACGCCAATTCTATGAAGAGAAGAACAAACAGTTAGACGAGATCAAATCGCATTTGAAAAGCAGTGGAGATCCTGTAAAAGCAGTAGAACAAATGCTGGAGGAGAACAATGCGATGAAGAAGGAGATCGAAGCATTGTTAAAGGCCAAAGCCAAAGCTTTAAAAATTCAGTTAAAACAAGAGTTGGAGTCAGTAGATGATTTTTACTTCCTGGCAAAGGAGGTAGATCTCGATGCAGCTGCGATGAAAGACCTGGCCTTTGAAATGGGGCAGGAAGAAGAGAAATTGTTTTTGCTTTTTGCATCCGAAAAGGATGGTAAGGCCTTACTTAGTTGTTATATCTCAAAGAAACTTGTTGAATCCAAAGGCTGGAATGCAGGTAAAATAGTTAGAGAACTCGGCCAGTATATCAAGGGTGGAGGTGGTGGACAACCATTCTTTGCCACCGCCGGCGGAAAGAATCCGGCCGGAATACAAAAGGCCCTCGAAGAGGTACGCTCCCTGATCCAATAAAGAAATGGAACTTCAGACACATGTTCCGCTTAGTAAGGCACCGATTCCCATCTCATATGATAGTGAAATATTGCTGCTGGGATCCTGTTTTGCTAACCACATTGCTTCCAGGCTTACTTACTTTCAATTCAGGAACAGGGTAAACCCTTTCGGCACACTTTTTCATCCTCAGGGGATTACAAATCTGATCATCCGCTCCCTTGAGGGGAGGAAATTCAGAACAGAGGATTTGATTTACCACCAGGAACAATGGCATTCTTTTGAAGTTCATTCTGAGATGAGTAGAGCTGAGGCCGATGAACTCCTTGCCGGTTTGAACACTGGACTGCACGTGCTGCAAGAATTTCTCCGAAATGCTTCCCACCTGGTCATAACCCTGGGTACTGCATGGGGTTATAAAAGGAAAGACAGCGACTCCTGGGTCGCCAACTGTCATAAGGTACCCCAGAATGAGTTTACAAAGATTCTGTCAAACCCCGCCGATATAAAGGAAAACCTGATTAATGCCCTTACCGCAGTTTTTGAGATTAATCCGGAA
Source organism: Flavobacteriaceae bacterium (assembly GCA_013042255.1). Taxonomy (GTDB): domain Bacteria; phylum Bacteroidota; class Bacteroidia; order Flavobacteriales; family Flavobacteriaceae; genus Muriicola. The sequence goes on from JABDQK010000222.1 coordinate 8,106, forward strand.
ATAGGCATTTTATTTACAGTTTCACCAGTAAGACATCTCAAAGATGGCTTTGTTGAGAATCAGAGGAGCAAGGCACATCTCATGGTTGCTGTTCATCAAATGATTGAGCAATTTTCAAAAAAGAAGGTTCACTATTTTCCTTCATATGAACTGATGATGGACGAACTACGGGATTACAGGTTTTACGAGA